>SZPD01000094.1 GCA_030263515.1 Anaerolineae bacterium CFX9
AGACTTATCTTATATCGATATTGTATCGGGAACGTGCGTGAAAGCAACTAATTTTCACACGAATTCCCAACTATCCCACATGTGACTTTATACCTACCGTCATCAGGCTCAACAAAATTGGTGAAAAATTCACATTCCCCCGACGAAACACTTCTTAATAAAAGCATGGTTTTTTCTGGGGGCGGGTTCAGCGTTCGTCGTCGGGTATAAGGCGCTTGAAAAAGCTGCTGATGATGCTGCCGATGCGTGTCGTCGGGCTGGGGCCATTGTTGATCGGCTGGATCGGCGCGGCGCTGTCCATCTGCAAACCCAGACGCAGCAGACCGACGCTGGTGCTGAATGCGGGGCTGCGCAGCACATCCGCCATTCCCGTCAGGCGCTCCGGCTTGGCGATGCGCACCGGACAGCCGAGAATGTCCTGCGCCAGCTCACGGATGCCGGGCATTAGCGCGACGCCCCCCGTCAGCACAGCCCCAGCGCGCAGCAAACCGTCATAGCCGCTGCGCTTGATTTCGGTCTGCACCATCTCAAACATCTCGGTCACGCGCGCCTCGATCACCATCGCCAGTTCGTGACGATGCACTTCGGTCGGCATGCCTTCGCCAAACGGCTGCACGAGAAACGTCTCCGCCGCGCCGACCATCTTTTCCTGTGCGTGCCCATGCTGAAGCTTGACCGCTTCCGCCACATCATACGGCACATGCATCCAGTGCGTGATGTCGTTGGTGATCAGGTCTCCGCCAACCGGCATGACTGCGCTGTGCCAGACCGTGCCTTCGATGAAAATGCCGATATCGGTTGTGCCGCCGCCGATATCGATCACGGCGACGCCCATCTCGCGTTCGACTTCGGTCAGCACAGCATCGCCAGACGCCAGCGGATTGAGGATGAAACGGTCAGGATAAACGCCTGCCGCCTGCACACTCTGTTCCAGATTGGCGACACTGGTTGAGGACACCGTGATGATATGCACCTCCACATCGAGCCGGAAACCATGCATCCCCAGCGGGTTGCGGACATGTTCCTGCCCGTCCAGCGAGAACGACCGGGGAATGACATGCAGCACTTCACGATTGTGCGGGATGGCGATAGCGCGCGCGCCCTCGATCGCCTTGTCCATGTCATCAATGCGGACGCCGCGCGAATTGACCAGCCCGACTGTGCCCCGGCTGTTGAGCGATGCGGTGTGGCTGCCTGCGACACTGACAAAGGCGCGGGAAATATCATAGCCGCTGGTCTTCTCCGCCTTGTGAACCGACGCCGAAATCGCCGCCGCCAGCGCGTTCATATCGGTGACGATGCCCTTCTTCAGGCCGCGGCTCGGCTCGATGCCGACGCCGACGACGTAAATATCTTCGGGGCGCACCTCGCCAACGATCGTGCAGATCTTGGTCATGCCAACGTCAATACCAACGACGAGTTCATTCATACCAGGTCATTACCGTCCAGAGACCACGGAGTAGAAGGGCGCATCCGGGTCAGTGACATTGATCTCCCCCGGCAGTATGCCGCGCGATTGTAAGTTACTGACAATCGCATTGTAAATGAGGACTTTTTCCGGCATATTGGTTCCCGTGCCCAGCCAGACTTCCCAGCCAGTGCCGGCCACATAGCCCAATCCCTTATCCGGATGATAGCGCAGGACCTGAAGTTCCGGCATCAGTTGGTGAAGCTGGAGCGCGCCATTGACGATGTCCGGGTCGATGCTGTTGATGGCGGGGCCCTCCAGCAGCGGATCTGCCTGCACGCGGAGCAGATCGGTGCGGTTGCTGCGCTGGCGCATGACGCGCCCCTGCAAATCGATCCAGACCATCACGCCGGACTGTTCCCAGACGAGCGCCGGCGCACGCTCCAGAATGGTGACAGAGACCATCGGCTGGCTCCACGCAACGCTGACCTGCGCGTCCGAGATAGTCGGCGATTCGAGCAGGCGGCGGCGGACTTCAGCGGGGTCCACCCAGAACACATGCAGATTGGCAATATCCGTCAGCGCGAAGACTTCGCTGTCAGTCATGGTTTCAAGACCGGCAACGCTGATGCTGTGAACGTAAAAAGCGTCTGAGCTGAAGAAAATGAACAGAACAGCGATCAGGCTGACGACGATCAGCCCGCTGACCAGCCGCCATGAGGCAAACGACCGCCCCCGCGAGACCTGCGAGACGGCAGGACGCTCAAATTCATGGGTCGAAGTCAGCGCGCCGCGCCAGATTGCGGGTTCGCGTGCCGGTTCGCGGCTGCGCCGGGCGCGTGAGCGGGTCGCCATTGGCAACGAACAAGGTCCTGTTCCCGGAGACGTTACCCCCCAAGTGTAACAGCAATTCGATGACTATGCACTTGACATTAAAACTCGCCGATGCACTCGATCTCGGTTTCCAGCATCACGCCTGTCTGCTCATGCACGACACTGCGCACATGTTCGATCAGGGCAAAGTAATCCCGCGCGGTCGCATGATCGTGATTGAGGAAAAAGTTGGCATGCACCGGGGAAACCTGTGCGCCGCCGATGCTGTAGCCTTTCAGACCACACGACTCGATCAGGCGGCCAGCATAGTCGCCCGGCGGATTCTTGAAGATGCTGCCGAGGCTGGCTCCTGCGGGCTGTGTGCGCTTGCGATGCGCGATGAATTCGTCCATCCGCGCCTGGATCGCCGCCGGATCGCCAAAATCAAGCCGGAGCGTCGCCGAGACGACCAGATAGCGCCTGTCCCGGCGCGCCTTGAGCGCGGATGAACGATACGCATACGCCATCGCTTCAACCGAAAGCTGCCGCTGCCCCTCATCCGCAAAAAGCACCTCGGCGCTGACGAGATTACCGGCGATATCGCCCCCGTGCGCCCCGGCGTTGTTCACTACCGCTCCACCCACGGTCCCCGGCACGCTGACCGCCCACTCGAAGCCGGACAGCCCATTCGAGGCGCACTTGCGGGCCAGCACCGTCAGGCTGTAGCCGCCCGATACGTGAACGTCCGCGCCATCAAAGCGCAGTTCACTGACGTGATTGATCACGATCAGTCCGCGATACCCTTTATCCCCGATCAGGACGTTGGCTCCGCCGCCGAGGATGCGCACAGGGATATCCTCAGCCCATGCAGAGCTGACGATGGTGATGAGCGATTCGCTGTCATGCGCCACATACAGCCAGTCCGCTGTGCCACCCAGGCGCGCCGCCGTGTAGCGTCCCAGGGGCTGATCCTTCTGAAGCTGGCTGGCAAACATCTCAAAAAAACTCATATCCGAAGATACTCCAGTCCGATCTGCGGCGCGTCGCCCGCGCTGAAGATCACGATCGCGGCTGGCGGGCGCACCCGTTCCCGGAGCAGCCCCGCTGCCTCAGACAGCGAGTTCACCGCCACCACATCGCGGTGATGTTCGGCAATCCGCCCTGCCGCCCACGCGCCATCAATCCCGGCGGACGGCTGCTCGCGCGCGGCATAAATCGGCGTCACGATCACATGATCGGCAGCGCCAAAAGCCGTCGCATAGCCCTCGATCAGCGCCTGCGTCCGGCTGAAGGTATGCGGCTGCCAGACCGCCCAGATCGCCCGATCCGGATAGCGGGCGCGCGCCCCTGCCAGCGTGACGCGGATCGCGGTCGGATGATGCGCATAATCGTCAATAACAGCGATCCCGCCGCGGTCAGCGCGCACCTCAAAGCGCCGCCCCGTGCCGCTGAACCCCGCCAGCGCAGCCGCCGCTGTGCGCAGATCGACGCCATGCCAGCGCGCCGCCGTGATCGCCGCCGCCGCATTGAGCGCATTGTGCAGACCGGTCAGCGGAAGCCGAACCTCGATCATGCCTTCCTGCGGGAAATGCAGGGAAAAGCGCGTTTCGTCACCCCTGTCTGTCACGTCAGTCAGGCGAACATCCACCCCGGCAGCCGTCCCGTACCGCACGACACGCCCGCCGTTCATCTCGCGGCGGTGCGCCAGCGCGTTCGCCCCGGCATCATCGGCGCAGGCGATCAGCACGCCGCCCGGAAGGATCCGCCCCGCGAACCGGTCAAACGCTTCTGTGAAAGCTTCTGCCGTCGGGAAGAAATCAGGATGATCCCATTCGACGCTGGTGACCACTGCGGCAGCCGGTTCCAGCCCCAGAAACATGTAGTCGTATTCATCCGCCTCGATCACGAAATCCGCGCCGCGCCCCAGTTCGGCGTTTGTGCCGGCAGACTTGAGCACGCTGCCGATGATAAAACCGGGATCGCGCTGTGCCTCACGCAGGATGTGGGCGATCATACCGGTCGTGGTCGTCTTGCCGTGCGTGCCCGCCGCCGCGATCACGCGCCGACCGCGCAGGAGCGCCCCGATCATCTCGGAACGCCGGAAGATCGGCAGCCCTTTCGCCTTCGCCGCGGCAATTTCGGGATTCTGGTCATTGGCGGCTGAAGTCGCGATCAGCGCCTGCGCGCCGTGGATATGCGCGGCGTCGTGCCCGATATACACCGTCGCGCCCATCGCAGACAGCGCTTCCGTGAACGGGCTGGCGCTGCGGTCGCTGCCGGAAATGAGATATCCCTGCTGGAGCATGACGCGGGCAATCGCAGACATGCCCGTGCCGCCGATACCCACCAGATGGATACGACTGCCCGGTTGAAACAGAAAATCGTTCATGCCAGCTCAGGTCTCACACAGAAGGCAAAGCAGGATCAGGTTCGTTTCAGATGAGGATCAGGACGACGACGAACAGGATGATGACGCCGATGGCAAGGAAATCGCCGTTCCCGCCGGGGCCCCCTGCCAGAAGCACCAGCGGCAGGATCGAGATCGTCTGCGCGCTGGGAGAGCCGGGCGTCGGCGCAGTGATATGCGGAGCCAGCGGATACCCATTGATATCCATGAAGTACCAGAGCGATCCCCAGATCAGATAGCCGTTGACGAAGCCGAGCAGCCCGCCGAGGATGCTCTCCTGAAGGCGATCGCGTCCCTGCGAACGGCGCACATCATCTCCGATGACGGAGCGCGTCTGGTAGGCAAAAAACACGATGGCGATGAAGATGATCGCCTGCACGATGAACACCTGGTCACGCCCAACACTGGCAAGCAGCGTGCCGCGGATCAGCGGATCGAACTGAAACAGCGCAAACAAGCCCAGAATGATGCCTGCCAGCGAGATCAGCTCGCGGTTCCAGCCGCGCAGGAATCCGATGATGGCGAAGAAGATCGCCATCGTCCACATCACCGCCGAGAGTTGAATCATGCGCTCGCCCCCGCGAGTCGTAGCAGCTCGCGTCCCACGTTCCACGCGCCATCCGGTTGTGCCAGCGACCGCGCCTGCGCTGCCATCTGGCTCAGGCGCACCGCGTCGCCCAACAGATCCCGCACAGCAGGCAGAAGATCGACACTCAGCCGGTCGTCAGGCATCACTATTCCCGCGCCGCGGTCTGCCAGCCAGTCGGCATTGACCTTCTGATACCGCCATGCATGTGGATATGGCACAAGAATAGACGGCAAGCCAAAAAACGGCAATTCTCCAAGGGTACTGGCTCCTGATCGACAGACGCACAGATCGGCGCAGGCCATTGCCAGCCCCATGGCATCATGCAGGTAGGGGAACAGATGATAATGCGCGCGCGTTTCCGGCGGAAGGGCGGCATGAGCGGCCGTCATGGCGTCGGCGTCGAGCGTGCCGGTGACGTGGATCACCTGTGCGCCGAGGGCGACCAGTTCTGATGCGATGGCGATCGCCGCGTGATTGATGCTGCGCGCGCCGCGGCTGCCACCGAAGATCAACAGCGTCCGCCGCGCTGGATCGAGGCTGAAATGCGCCATCCCGGCTTCGCGGGTGGCCAGGAGCATCTGCGAGCGCAGGGGATATCCCGTCACCACTGTCTGATCCGGCGCAAAAAACTTCTGGCTGTCTGCCGTCGTGACGGCGACCCGGCTGGCAAAGCGTTTCAGGACATTGATCGCCAGCCCTGGCTCGATATCCGGCAGATAGATCAGGCTGGGAATGCCCAGCAGTCTCCCCGCCAAAGCCACGGGAAGCCCCACCCAGCCGCCGGTCAGCAGGATAGCGCCGGGTCTGAGGCGACGCAGCAGGCGCGCCGACTGAACCGTGCCGATCAGATCGATGACGAGGGAACGCGCCGCCTTGAGCGGGCTTACGCCATGAAATGGCCCTGCATGGACTTCAGCAAAAGGCTCAAAAGGGATCCCTGCCTCCTCGATCAGCGGGCGGGCAAAATCACCTCTGCCGCTGACGAACGCCAGCTCGACATGTGGCTGATGCTGCCTGATGGCTTCAGCGACGGCCAGCGCCGGATAGACGTGACCACCGGTTCCCCCAGCCGCGATCAAGATCCGCACGCGCACCTCTCCCTTCAGGTGTCTGGGTCAATGTGGTCACACGCGAGATGCTGAGCAGCAGCCCGGCCCCCGCCATGACCACGACCAGCGAAGAACCGCCGAAGCTGATGAACGGCAGCGCCACACCCGTCGGCGGGACGAGGCTGAGCATCACGGCGATATTCATCAGCGCCTTGCTGATCACCCAGAGCGTGATCCCCGCTGCCAGCAGCGAGCCGAACGGATCGCGGGCGCGACGGGCGATCGACAGCCCGCGCCAGACGAAGATGATGAACATGATGACGACGAAGGTAGCGCCGATCACGCCGAGTTCCTCGCCGATGACGGCGAAGATGCTGTCCGTGTGCGGCGCGGGCAGAAAACCGAATTTCTGCCTGCCCTGCCCCAGCCCGACGCCGGTCCAGCCGCCGTTGAGAAAAGCGATGATCGCCTGCTGCGCATGATAGGCAGTCTGCGTCAGGTCCGTAAGACCGGCGGTGAACGAGGAGACACGATCCTGCGCATAGCTGAGCTGCTGGCTGAGGATGAAGCCCCCAGCGCCCATGACCAGGCCGATGACCGACAGGTAATACAGGTTAGCGCCTGCCAGAAAGAACAACATGCCAGAGACCAGAAAGATCGTCGCCGCTGTGCTGAGGTCTGGCTGGAGCATGACCAGCGCACAGACTATACCGATGACGACAGCAAACGGGATCAGTCCTCCAAACAGACTGCCCACTTTCGTCTTCTTTGAACTCATCCACGCCGCCAGATAGACGATGACGGTCAGTTCGGCAAGCTCGCCCGGCTGGTATGAGCCGTTGAGGAAGGAACGCCGTGCCCCGAAGACCTGGTCGCTGAAGACCAGCACGGCGATCAGCGAGCCGATGGTGAGCAGAAGCCCCAGCGCCGCGAAGCGCTTCCAGATTCGATAATCGATCAGCATCAGCAGGACGAGCAGAATGAGACCGATGCCCATATTGCGCACGTGCTGCATGAAGATGAACGTCTCGCTGCCGAAATCCTGAAGCGCCCAGTCAAACGTGGTGCTGTAGACCATCATGCCGCCGATCGAGAGCAGCAGCGCCACGACCACCACGATCGGCAGATCGATCGTGCCGAGCAGGCCGCGCCGCTGTGTCGCCGCCCGCGTCACATCCACCGGACGGGCGGAAGGCTCCGCCGTGCGCGGTCTGGAGCGAATGACGGTTGCGCCCTCGTCGGTAAACTGAGGAAGTGGCTGATCAGTCATGGAGACCGCTTTCACACTCTGACTTCATGATCAAGTATACCCTGACGCTAAAGCGCCGCCACCAGTTGACGAAAATGCTCACCACGTTCAGCGAAATCGCGGTAGGCGTCATAACTGGTTGCACCCGGTGAGAGCAGAACGACATCCCCCGGCTGCGCACAGCCAGCGGCGAGCGCCACTGCCTGATCCAGCGTCTCTGCCTGCCTGATCTCGCCATCACGCGCGCCGGCGCGCGTCGCGGCGGCGGCGATCAGATCGCGCGCCTCACCGAACGCGATGATCGCCCGCGCCTGACGCAGCGCCTGCGCCAGCATCTCATCCCACGGCAGCTTTTTATCCCGCCCGCCAAGCAGCAGCACCAGCGGCTCATCATAACTGTGCAGCGCCGCCATCACCCGTTCCGGCGCTGTGGCAATACTGTCATTGACCCAGGTGACGCCGTTGAGCGTCCGCACGAGTTCAAGACGGTGCGCCACACCGCGAAACGACCGGATCGCCGTCTGCATGGCTTCCAGAGATGCGCCTGCCGCGCCGGCAGTTGCGCAGGCTGCCAGCACATTGAGGACATTATGATCGCCCCGCAGCAGGATATCGCTGCGCTGGCAGACCACATGCGGATCCCCATCCGGGCTGGACGCGCCCACCACCATCAGCCGCTGCCCCGCGAGGAACGCCCCGCTGCGGACGAGTTCGCGGGCGCTGAACCAGGCGATCTCGCCCGGCGCGCGCGCTTCCAGGCTGCGGGCAACCGCATCATCACGCCCCAGCACGGCGAGATCGCTGACCGCCTGATGCGCGATGATATGCGCCTTCGCCTCAGTATACGCTTCCATCGTCCCGTGGCGATCCAGATGGTTAGGCGTGATGTTGAGCACAGCGGCGATCGGCGGGCTGGTCGTCATCAGCTCCAGTTGAAAGCTCGACAGTTCCATGACTACCTGATCTTCCGGGCGCATCTCCGGCAGATGTTCGATCAGCACATCGCCGATGTTGCCGCCCACCCAGGTACGGAACCCGGCGGCACGCAGGATTTCCCCGGTGAGCGTGGTAGTGGTCGTCTTGCCGGCGCTGCCCGTAATGCCGATCACCTTCGCCGGGCAGCGTTCAAGGAAAAGCTGTGCGTCGTTGCTCAGGGGAATACCGCGCGCCATCGCTGCCTGCACGATCGGCAGCGTCAGCGGCACACCGCCGCTGATACAGAGCAGATCAAGCCCATCGAGCATCGACTCCGGATGACCGCCCAGCACAAATTCCACGCCGGGATAGTCGTTCGGATTGAGGGAAAGCTGCTCAGTCGTTTTGCCATCGCTGACCAGGACGCGCGCGCCGACCGTCGGCAGCCAGCGGGCCAGCGCCTGCCCCTGGCGGGCAAACCCAAGCACGGCGACTTTTTTACCGTTCAGCCGATCCATAAGAGGTTACGCCAGCGCCAGCGCCACACCGACAATGGCGGCAAGCAGACCGACCAGCCAGAAGCGCTGAACGACCTGCGTCTCGCTCCAGCCGGAGAGTTCAAAATGATGATGCAGCGGAGAACGCTTAAAGAGCCGCTGTCCTTTGGTCGCCTTGTAATAGAGCACCTGGAGGATCACCGAGACCGTCTCGACAACCGGCACGATCGCGATCACGGGCAGCAGCAGCCATTGACCGGTCATGATCGCCACGGTCGCCAGCGTCGCTCCGAGGGCCAGCGAACCGACATCCCCCATGAACAACTGCGCCGGATGCGCGTTGTACCAGAGGAAGGCAAAGCATGCCCCCACCATGATGAAGCAGAGCTGAACGAGAAAGATCTGCCCCTGCAGGAAGGCGATCACGCCGTAAGCCGCAAAAGCGCTGGCAGTGATGATGCCCGCCAGACCGTCCATGCCATCCGTCAGGTTGACGGCGTTGCTCATGCCGACGATCAGGAAGGCAGCGATCGGGATGAAAAGGACGGGCGACAAGGGAATCCTGAGTCCCAGCAGCGGGATGGTGATCTGGTTGGCGAACTGGAACCCGCCGTCGTAAAGCGAGATGACCGTCGCAGTGGCCAGCGCAAGCACGAGCTGCGCCGCAAACTTGGTGCGCCCGCTGATGCCTTCCCCGATCGGGCGGCGACCGCGCGAAATGCGGATGCCTTCATAGTCGTCATACGCGCCGAGCAGCGCAAAACCGACCATGACGAAGAGCGGCAGCAGGATGCTGGCGCCGGTAACAGTGCGGATCAGATTGACGAGATTAAGAGCGAGCGTGGTAAAGATGACGGGCAGGATGATCAGAATGCCGCCCATGGTCGGCGTGCCCATCTTGTGCTGATGCACATCGGAAATCTCCACGCGGATCTGCTTGCCGACCCGCAGCCGTTTGAGCACCTCAACGAAGGGGCCGCCCCAGATGACGCCGAGCAGAAACGCCACCAGCCCGACGGACAGGGCAACCGAAAGTCCGGCTTGTTCCATGAAGTCCCTCTCAGCGCCTAACGCTGAATGTTGCTGACGGAGCCGCCCTGCGACGCCAGTTGATAGCGAATATCATCCGGCGGGATTTCCAGCACCACGACCAGCCGCTCTGCCAGACGCCGAAAGACCGGCGCGGCGACGACACTCGCCCAGTAGTCACGCGGACGATCCAGCCGGACGAGGATGCTGATGACCGGATCATCAGCGGGCAGGAAGCCAACGAAGGTGACGATCGAGGCGGCTTCCTCATAACCGATCGGCGTGGGAATTTCCGCCGTTCCGGTCTTGCCGGCGATGGTATAGCCGCGCACAGTCGCCGCGTTATCCAGCCCGCCGTTGACGACCTCCACCATCATGCGTGTGACTTCGGCTGCCGTCTGCGCCGAGATCGGGCGACCCAGCGCCGCGGGCTGTGTATTGATGATCTGATCGCCGTCGATGATCTGGTGGACGACGCTCGGCTGCATCATCAGCCCGCCGTTGGCGATCGCGTTGACGGCTGTCAGCATCTGAAGCGGCGTCACGGCGATACCCTGCCCGAAGCTGTTCGTACCCAGCAGCGATTCGCTCCAGTCAGGCGTACCGGGAACATGCATGGTTCCCGCCGCTTCCCCCTGAAGATCGATGCCGGTCAGACGACCAAAACCGAACTGGCTCATCATGCCATAGTAAGCGTCCGACCCCATCTGCGTGGTGATGGTGGCAACGCCCACGTTCAGCGACTGCACCAGAATCTGCGTAGCATCCACCAGCCCATGCGCCCGGCGATCCCAGTTGCGAATGGTCACACCGCCCACAGACAGGCTGCCCTGATCGTTATACGTGAAGTCCGGCGTGATCGTGCCCTGCTCCAGCGCGGCAGCCATCGTGATCACCTTGAGCACAGAGCCGGGTTCATACTGATCGGCAATGGCGATGTTGCGCAGCACGCTCTGATCTTCGATCTGGAAATAGGCGTTGGGATCGAACGAGGGATAATTCGCCATCGCCAGCACGTCGCCGTTGCGCGGGTTCATCACCAGGATCGTGCCGCGCTGCGCCCCGGTTTCGCTGATGGCGCGCAGCAGCTCAGCCTCTGCCAGATACTGCACATCGCGGTCGATGGTCAGGATGATATTGGCTCCGCGATCGGGTTCCAGATTGTTGAGCGGCACTTCAAACGGGATATTGCTCACCTGCTGGCTGCGGGTGCGCCCGGCAAGCTGGCTGTTGTAGTAGCCTTCGATGCCGTAATATCCCTGCAGGTCACCGCCGACGAAGCCGATGATCTGCGATGCCAGCGTCCCCTGCGGATAGCTGCGGCGCGGGATGGGCGACATCGTGATCGAGCCGCCAAGATTGAGCGAGGCGATCCGCTGCCCGACTTCGGCGCTGACGCGCGGCGCGAGCAGCACCCAGGGTACATCGCTGGTCAGGGCTTCAAACGTCGTGCGCTCATCCAGCCCCAGCACAGAAGACAGCTCCAGCGCCATGCGGCGGGCATCTGTGACCAGATTCGGGCTGACACCGATCTGATATTCGAGCGTATTGACTGCCATGACTTCGCCATTGCGGTCGAAGATATTGCCGCGCGCCGCCGCAAGCTGGAGCGAGCGGGTATAGCCGCTGTTGCGCAGCCCTTCAAGATGGCTCCGGACTTCAGGCGGCAGCGGAAACTGAAACGATGCCAGACGAATGAGCAGGACGAAACTGGCCACGATCAGCGCGGTCACCACGATCGGCAGCCGCCTGCGCAGCGTCTCCTGCTGGGGAGACATGCCCGGTCTTGGCGCTGCCCGCCCGGCAGCCGCAGCGCGCGCCGCGCTCGCTGATGATCCTGTCGTCCGTATCGTCGCCATTATTTATGAGCCTTCCTGCGTCAAACTTTCCACCTGACGGCGGAAGTCGTCGAACTGCTGCTGTACCCAGCCGATGAACGATTCTTCATAGGCAGGCAGCGCGGGCTGCGGCTCGACGAGTATCGGGGCGATCACCAGGTTGCGATTGGGGTTGTAGCCTGCGACGACGATGTAATCCATGACCGAACCGTCGGCGGGTCTGAATCCCAGTTCCTCAGCGCGCTGAAGCAGCCGCCCCACGCGCTGAAGATTGGCGATCTCGGCGCGGAGCTGTTCGTTGGTCTGTTCCAGCGTGTTGCGTTCGCTGATCAGTTCTTCCAGACGGCGTCCCAGCGCGGCAGTCGATGACGACTGTGACAGGTAGAGCGCGCCGATGATGATCGCGACGAACAAGCCGAGGACGACCAGCGCAACCACCTGCCGCTGAGGTCCCAGACGACCGCGCCTGAATGTGTGCCCTAACCAACTTCTCGCGATCATGCGTCTGCTCTGAGATCTGACATCTACTGAATTATACTGCGCAATCGGCGATCATTCGCGCCACAGCCTGATGACGGGCTGGATGTTGGCGAGCGCGGACTGCGGCGAGTAGGACAGACGTATAGTGTGTCCGATCCACGCGCTGAGGTCAATGTCAGCGGCAGCGCCGGGGCGAATTTCATATTCCGCGGCCATTTGTCCATCAGCGAAAACGGTCAGCATTACCGTTTCTGAGCCAGCCTGTTGATGGCGAATGAGCGCTCCGGTGTAACTGCCGGGCAGTGTGAGATCAAACGCGCCGCCGGCGAGCCGCTCTGCCGGAACCGGAACTTCCAGCGCCGGCGCGCTGAACACCGTCCAGCCGCGTTCCGCCTGCCCGTCGATCACATGGAGATAATTTTCGTAGTCTGGCGGCAGCAGCGGACGCAGGCAGGGATCATCGCGGTCACGAAACAAGGCATAGCGCACAGTGCAGGCTTCGCCGTCCTGTGGGGTCAGAGGCGGAATATGAACAACCTGCATGTAGGCTGCAAAAACATAGGCCGGAACCAGCACAACTGCCAGAGATTTATTCAGGAGTCTGATAAACCGGGCCAGCGGTGAATGACTCGCAAAACCAGTATTCAGGGTCATCAGCAGGCTGAGACCGATCCAGAACGGGACGGCGTGGATGACGTAGCGCTCCGTCAGCGGCTGGACCAGTACCACCGTAAAGAACCACATACGCCCCGCCCCTGTGACAGTAGCACTGAAAACGGCGAATCCAATGAGGGACAGAGGAACCGAGGTGCGCTCCCAGAAGTCTCGCCTGAAACCGAATTTCCTGAACAGGACATAGAGGTTGAGAAACAGGAGAGCATTACCTATGACTCCAAGAATGATCGCGGGAGGCAAACCCAAATCAATAAACGGAACAAATGCATTGGCTAGATAAGCCATAATGTACTGAATCAGGGTCACCGGGCTTTGCAGCGCCAGTCCCAGGTCACCATACCCCGCTGTAC
>SZPD01000095.1 GCA_030263515.1 Anaerolineae bacterium CFX9
TCGTCCGGCGTGGCGGTCGGCACAGGCGACGGTGTGAGCGCGTCGCTGCCTTCCAGCACGCTGATCTCGAACTCGCCAAAACTGTCGTTTGCCCCCTGTACCTGCACCTGATACTGACCATCGGCACGGATCGTCAGGATCGAGAAGACCGATCCCAGCCCCGGCGCGCTGCTGATGCTGCCGATCAGCGCGTTGTCGCTGTCCGCGATCAGCGCCAGCGGCGTGAAACCCGGCGTCAGGATGTTCAGGCGGATGGTCAGCGTTTGCCCCTCACGGGCATCAAAGAAATAGGTCGGCGCGATATTTTCCGGCGTGACAGCGCCGCGCTGCGTTTCGCCGATGGCGATCGACTCTGCCGACTGCGCCAGCACTGCGACGCCCAGCGCGGCCATGACGATCAGGGCGGTCAGCAGCTTTCCAGACAGGCTCAGGATCGACATCCATGACTCCTCAACTAACAGCCGATAAATTGGGCTGATTGTAGCATGGGTTGCGCACAGTGTTTTTTGACAACAGGAGAGCGCTGGGTTACATTGAACACCTCTTGCAGCCCTTAATTTCGCTAGTGCCAATTCGTGCCAATGGCAGAAAGCAAAGGGTTGTGCTTCGCGCTGTTCTGGCAGCGTAATGTATTGGTGGTTTGTTTTTTAAGGAGAGGTGCACGACATGAAAAGATTGAGCCTGGTTCTCGGTCTGGCAGTCCTGGTCTCGCTGCTCGGCTTTGCTGCCTTTGCGTTTGCGCAGGATGCCTCGCCCGCCGTCGCCGGCCCGATCACGGAAGCCATCCGTGCCCGCGGCCAACTGATCTGCGGTGTGAACGCCAACCTGCCCGGTTTCGGCGCGCCGAACGACGCCGGTGATTATGTCGGCTTCGACGTGGATATCTGCCGCGCTGTCGCCGCCGCCATTCTCGGCGATTCTGAAGCTGTGACCTATCGCCCGCTCTCGGCGGCGGAACGCCAGCCCGCTCTGGCTTCCGGCGAAGTCGATATGATTTCGCGCAATACAACATGGACGCTCTCCCGCGATACGACGTGGGGAGCTACCTTCGGCCCCACGACCTTCTACGATGGTCAGGGTGTGATGGTTCGCGTGGCGGACGGCATCCGCTCGCTGGAAGACCTGGAAGGCGCGACGATCTGCACCAACGCCGGGACCACGACCGAGCTGAACATCACCGATGCGATGGCGAGCCGTGGGCTGGCCTTCGATCTCCAGACGTTCCAGGATGCCGCCGGCTTCATGGGCGCGTTCTATGAGGGACGCTGCGACGCTGTGACGACGGATGTCAGCGGTCTGCTGGTACAGCAGGCGACCTCGCCCGATCCCGGCGCGCTGATGATCCTCGACGAGCGTCTGAGCAAGGAACCGCTTGGCCCGCTCAGCCCGCAGAGCGATCCGCAGTTTGCCGATATCATCCGCTGGACGGTCTACGGTCTGATCCAGGCGGAAGAATTCGGTATCACCAGCGCCAACGTTCAGGACTTCCTGACCAGCGACAACCCGGACATTCAGCGCTTCCTCGGCACGAATGGGAACACGCTCGGCTCGACCCTGACGCTGGAAAATGACTTCATGGTCACGGTCATCAGCCAGGTGGGCAACTACGGCGAGATCTTCGACCGTCACCTGGGTCCGGACACGGTCTTCGCTCTGGAGCGCGGCATCAACGCGCTGTGGACGGATGGTGGTCTGCTCTACTCGATGCCCTTCCGTTGATCGGGAGCGCATCAGCGGTAGGCTGATGCATAAGCGAATCCTGCGCTGACTCAGCACGGGACTGTGACGGCGGCGCGTTGTTCAGGCTTCGTGCCGCCGTCCTGATTTATGGCTCGGACCGCAGCAGCGTGCCCGCTGCGTTCGCAAGCGAAAGCATTTGAAGGGGAGCGCCACATGAGCAGCCTTGCGCCAGCCCGCCAGCCGGGATCCGGCTCGTCATCCATCATCCAGCGGCTGCTGGGTATCCTCAGCGATACGCGCTTTCTGAGCGCGCTCGGCCAGCTCATCTTTCTGGTCGTCATCGTCTATCTGCTCGTCAGCGTCAACAACAACATCACCTCGACGCTGGCGCAGCGCAATATCACCACCAGCTTCAATTTTCTACAGGATCGCGCCGGGTTTGCCATTGGCGGCGCACGTGATTATTCGCCGGATGATCCTTATCTGTCTGCCTATCTGGTCGGTCTGCGCAATACGCTGCTGACCTCATCGGTCGGCTTATTCGGCGCGACAATGCTGGGTATCCTCGGCGGCGTCCTGCTGCTCAGCACCAACTGGCTGCTGCGCAATATCACGCGCTTCATCGTTGAAGTGCTGCGCAACTCGCCCATCCTCGTTGTGATCTACGTCATGTTCGTGGTGGTGTTGGCGCTGCCGCCGCTGAACAACACGATCACCTTTCCGAATGCCGGCTTGCTGCCGATCCCGCTGCGCTTCCTCATCTATGCGGTCGGCGTCGTCTACATTCTGTATTCAACCCGCAGTCACCGCGATCCGCTGCACCGCAGCGTATCGTGGGCGGCGCTGGCAGGTTTTGTGATCGCGCTGGAAATTCTGTTTGCGCTCGATGCCCGGCGTCCGCTGGGCGACCCGGCGATCTATGGCAGCGGATTATCTGCCGGCGCGTGGCTGTATCTGGTCGTGACCGGACTGGCAGTGATGATCGTGGCGAGTACGCCGCAGGCGCTGGCGGCCATCCTGAACACGATCGCGCCGCGCCCGGTGCTGCTCTGGCTGCTGGCGGGGCAGCTTGCCGCTGTGCTGCTGTTCCTGTTCGGCATCATCCCCAACAGCGCCATTATCGCCGAAACACAGCCCGCCTTCTATCTGAATAACCGCGGTCTGACCTTCCCTGAAACAGTTCCGACGGCGCGCTTCGGCTTGTGGATGGCATTCGTGGCCATCGGCATCGGTTTTGGCGTGGCAGCGTTTCTCTACCTGCGCCGTGTTACCGAGACGACCGGCAAGCCGACACCGCGTGTGCGCATGGGGCTGCTCATTCTGGCGGCGTTCGCCATTTTCGGCTGGATCGTCGTCAGCGCGCAGCCCACGCAGGCAACCGTACCCGTGATGCGTGACGGCGAGATCGTCACCCTGCCGCTGGAAACAGCGCGCGCCGAAGGGCTGCTGACGCGCGCCGACGAGCTGGCCTATGCCAGCACGCCGATCGATGTTCGGCTGCCCCTGCGTCAGGGACTGCGCTTCTCGGCGGGCGAGACGCTCACGCCGGAATATGTTGCGCTGACGGCGGCGTTGATCATCTACACGGCAGCTTTCATCGCCGAGATCGTGCGCGCCGGTATTCTGGCGGTTCCGCACGGGCAGGTTGAGGCGGCGCGCGCGCTCGGTTTGAGCAATGCGCAGCTTCTGAGGATGGTGATCCTGCCGCAGGCGCTGCGGGTGATCATCCCGCCGCTGTCCAACCAGTATCTCAATCTGGCGAAGAATTCGAGCCTGGCGATCGCCATTTCCTATGCCGATACCTATCAGGTCATGAACACGGTCATCAATCAGAGCGGTCAGGCCGTTTCCGGCATCATCCTGATCATGCTGACCTATCTGGTGATTTCGCTGAGCATCGCCGCTGTGATGAACGCGGTCAACAGCCGCTTCCAACTGGTGACGAGGTAACACGATGGCGTCGATCAGCGAACCGCGTTCCAATCTACCGCTTTCCCCTGAGACGATCGTCAACTACGAGGAGCCGCCCGTCAAGCCGCCGCCGCTCCTGTCGGTCGGCGCGCTGGCATGGATGCGCGCCAATCTGTTCCATTCCGTCACCGATACGATCCTGACGTTCGTCTCGATCTTCATCCTGATCTCTGTGAGCATCTCGCTGTTTCACTGGGCGATCGGTGGGGCCAACTGGCTGGTGATCACGCGCAATATGCGCCTGTTCATGCTCGGCACGTTTCCACCGGAAAGCGCCTGGCGCATCGAGATCGCCGCGCTGATCATCTCGTTCGTGATCGGCTGGACGCTGGTCGCCTATACGCGCGTCAATCGGGTGCTGGTGATCGTGCTTGCTTCGCTGCTGGTGATCATGGTCGCTGCGCCGCCGCTGATTCGGGCTGTCGTTCCGCCTGCGCCGCATTATCTGGCGGCAGGCGATGTCAGCATCCAGAGCGGCTCGATCAGTGAGCGTCCGCAGGAATATGTCGGTTTCATCGGGCGGGCGGGCGAGACGATCTCATTCGATCTGGCGGCATCCGGCTCCAGCCTGGAGACGCTGGCGCAGACCGCCGGCTTCACTGACCGCGCATCGCAGGCGATCATCAACGGCGCAATCAACCGTCTGCGCGCTGAAGAAGACCTTGCTGCGCTCCAGGAACGGCTGGCGCGCGATCTGCTGACCGAGGCACAGCGCAACGAGATTCAGCGCGCCGTCAGCAGCACCAGCCTGCCGCCGATCATGATCGAGGAATACCTGATCAATCAGGCTCCGGTGACGCTTGAACTGTTCGATGGCGATATGAACCCCCTGCTGACGGAAACGCTTTCGACGCCGGGTGAACAGCTCAGCTACACACTGCCGCAGGATGGCTGGTACGTACTGCGCAAGACTGTTGATGCTGAGGGCGCAGCCGCCCTGCTGGAAACGCGAGGGATCAGCCCGCTGGTCCAGCGCGATCTGGGTGCGGGCAATATCACCTTCTCGCGCATCGTGGACGACTTCGATACCACAGCCCGGCGACCTCAGGTCGATGGGCGTCCGGTTCCGGCGCTCTTTCTCGGCGATAACCAGTATCAGAATGAGCGTCCGCTGGGCGATTATCTGCGCATCGTTGGCGCGCCGATGCTCGATCTGCTGGCGCGCGGTCTGGTTCCGATGTCTGCTTTTGGCGCGCTCGGCTTTCTGGCGGCGACGGGCGTCACCCGTCTGACGCCGACCAGCTCCGTCCGCGGCGATCGGCGCGGCGCGGTGCGCTGGCTGGTTCCGTGGCTGTGGATCGTGGCGATGATCTTCCTGTTCATGCTGGCGTATGGTTCCGCCAATCTGGACGCGCTGGGCGTGGGCGTGATGATCTCGCGTTTTGCCTGGGTGGGGGCGATGTTCTTCGCAGGCATCACCATCCGGCAGGCATGGGGAAAACCGCTGTTCGGCGCGCTGCTGGTGTTCGGCGCGGCGCAGACGCTGTACGCAGAGGGCGTGTTCACCCGCGGCGTCAGCGATATCAACGCGCTGATCCCGCGGCTGCTGGGGCTGGCGATCTGGCTGCTGATCGGCATTTTTGCGGCGCGGCAGGGCGCGGGTCTGCGCGATCGCTTCAGCGAGCGGCAGGCGCGCCTGGGCGTGATCGGCGCGATCATCGCCTGGGCGGCGCTTTTTGTGCTGCCGCTGATCCTGCTGAGCGGCGCTGGCAGCAACCTGATGCCGCTGGTCGATACGCGGCGCTGGGGCGGCTTCCTGCTCACGATGATGCTCACTGTCATCTCTATCGTGGCGTCATTCCCTCTCGGCGTCGGCTTGGCGCTGGGGCGGCGCAGCCGGCTGCCGGTCATCCGCTGGATCTGCACGGTCTATATCGAGCTGGTGCGCGGCGTGCCGCTCATCACCGTGCTGTTCATGGCGCAGCTTCTCGTGCCGCTGGTCAATGCCTCGCTCAGCAATGTTGACAATGTCATCCGCGCCATGGTCGGCCTGACGCTTTTCAGCGGCGCTTATCTGGCGGAGAACGTGCGCGGTGGGCTTCAGTCGATCCCGCCGGGACAGGAAGAAGCGGCAAAAGCGCTCGGTCTGGCGGGCTGGCAGGTGACCTTCTTCATCATGCTGCCGCAGGCGCTGCGGGCGGTCATCCCGGCGCTGGTCGGGCAGTGTATCGCCCTGTTCAAGGATACATCGCTGGTGGCGCTGGTCGGACTGACTGACCTGACCGGCATCGCGCGCGCAGCGATCGCCCAGACGGAGTACATCGGCTTGCAGGCGGAGGTCTTCGCCTTCATCACGGTCATCTACTTCGTCATCTCGTACCTGATGGCGTATATCAGCCGCCGGATCGAGGCGAGTGGTTCTGGCGCAGCACGGCGGATATGAGGCGCTGTGTTTTTTTCAGCCGACAGCAGATTCCTGCCTGTTCGGCTGTGAAAGGCGCTTCTAGCCCGAAACCCGTTTCTTCAGGGGGAAGCTGCCTACAGGCGGCGTGAAATCTTCCGGCAGATGCAGCCGAGTTGGCTGTGCCGGGTCGTAATCCGGGTTGCGCCACACGATGACCGCCCCCCAGCCCAGAGAGCAGGGATCGTGGACGTAGTTGGGGATGAGCGCGATCGGCTGGAAGCCCTTGCGGATCTGCTTGGTCACATTGCCATCGATGAAGCGCCCGTCGATCACGCCCTGAAGATATTCCTCTGGCGAGGCGCGCTCGGCTTCCAGGCAGTAATCCATCAGCGTTCCGCCTGCCACCATCCCCCTGACATTGAGCGCTTTCGCCACGGCAAAGCGCGCCTCCATCAGCCGTCCGCCGATGCCGCTGCCGCGAAAATCCGGGTGGACGCAGCTCTCCACGCCGTACATCCAGTCGGCATCTGGTGTGTGGCGGCGCAGCCACCCGCCGCTGATCGTCACCTTCCACGGCTCGATGAACGGATGCTCCGGATCGAAGACGATGCGCATGCTCGCCGTCAGCCCGACGACCTGTTCCCCATCCGGCGTATCGACCAGCGCGATGAACTGGCCTTCAGGGAAGATTTCGACGTGATGGCGAAAATGCTCGGCACGCAGACATTCCCCCGGATCGCCGCCGGGCGGGATGTTGTACACAAGGTCGGTCAGCGCTTCCATCTGCGGGGCATAGCGCGCTTCTGTCGGGATGATGCGGATGACTGTCGGATCGGTCATAGGGGTTTCTGCTCCGGCGGTGCGTCCGTTTCATGCCCGATTATAACAGGCGGATGCGCCGTCAGAACGCCCCTGACGGGCAAAATCTGCCGATTCGCGCCTATAATAGTCAGCAGAACAAGATCACTGCTTCAGGATGGGTTCGTGTGTTCAAGCATCTGCTGCGCCTGTTTGCTGCCCTTTTGTGCCTGAATATCGTCAGCGCTGGCGTCATGCTGGCGGCGGGCGGATTGTCGGCAGGGGAAGTGCTGGCATTTCAGCGGCGCGGCGAACGCGATTATTCGCGCATTTACCTCTATGACCTGACTCACCGCAGGCAGACTCCGCTGACGCCGCCCGACGTGAGCGCCTTCAGCCCGGCATGGTCACCGGATGGCGCTTATCTCGCCTATCTTTCCCGTGACAACCCGCTGATCGTGGAAGATACGATCATGACCATCGGCTGGACTGGGCGCGGCATCACCCCCCTGCGCGATATCTTCACGCTGGCGGTGTCCTCACCTGCGCTGGCATGGTCGCCCGATGGACGCCAGCTCGCCTTCACCGAGGTCTACCCGGTCGGGCGTTTTCAGTCGGTTTTCGTGATGGATCTCGACGGCGGCGGGCTGCGGCGCGTCAGCGGTGATAACGGCAATGCCTTCGCCCCCACATGGTCACCGGACGGATCGCGCATCGCCTATTCATGGTCGCCTGTCGCCAATGCCGAGATCTGGGAACAGGAAATCGGCAGCCTGCTGCTCACAGGGCAGACCGGCGCGCCGACGCGCCTGACCAGCGACTATCGCATGGACAGCCACCCGGCTTATTCGCCCGATGGCAGCCGGATCGCCTTCATGAGCGGGCGTGACAACAACAGCGAAATCTATCTCATGAACCGCGACGGCAGCGGGCTGTTCAACGTGACACAGCATCCGGCGCTCGACTCGATGCCGTCGTGGTCGAGCGATGGCCGCTGGCTGGCGTTCACGTCCAACCGCGATCAGGGATTCGATATCTACATCATCCGCGCCGACGGCAGCGATCTGATTCGCCTGACCGAGGGCAGCGCCACTGCGGACTACAACCCGGTCTGGCGTCCCCGCTGATCCCGCGCATATAGATTCTTCATAAGAAATTACGCCAGCTTATTGACCTGCGCCCCACGCGATCATACGATCTAGTGTGGACGCAGTTTTACTGGTTCACACGATACGCGCGTGGAACAAAATCAAGCGTCAGAGTGTGAGGACTATGGCAGATTACTACAAGACGCTGGGCGTCTCGCGGACGGCCAGCGACAAAGAGATCAAGAGCGCTTTCCGAAAACTGGCGAAGAAGTATCACCCGGATGCCAACCGCAGCGATCCGGGCGCTGAGGCGCGCTTCAAGGAGATCAACGAAGCCTACGAGGTGCTGAGCGATAAAGAGAAGCGCAGTCTCTATGACCGCTTCGGCACGATCAACCCGCAGCAGACGGGCTTCGGCGGCTCGCCGGGCGGCACATACACGACGTATACGCAGGAAGGTGACCTGGGCGATATCGGCAGTGTGTTCGAGAGCCTGTTCGGCGCGTTCGGGCGCGGGCGCAGCGCCGGTTCCGCCAGCCGGACGGGCGGGTTCGGCTTCGGGCCCCAGCCCATGAACGGCGCGGATATTCACCAGCCGGTGCGCATTACGCTCAACGAGGCATACACAGGAGCCACACGCCTGATCACCAAAGGCGACCGCTCGGTGCGCGTCAACATCCCGCAGGGCGCTACCGACGGAACCAAAGTGCGTTTGTCTGGCGAAGGGGAACCCGGTGTCAACGGCGGCAAGCCCGGCGATCTGTACCTGATCATCGCGGTCGATCCGCATCCGCAGTTCACGCGCGAAGGCGATGATCTGATCACTGATATCAGGGTGGATATGTTCACGGCGATGCTCGGCGGCGAAGTCGAAGTGCCGACACTGGGGCGTCCCGTTCGCCTCAAGATACCCGCAGGCACGCAGAGCGGGCGCAAATTCCGCCTGCCCGGCAAGGGAATGCCGAAACTCCGCAAGACGGATGAATACGGCGATCTGTATGCGCGCGTGCTGATCACCGTGCCGGAAAATCTGACGGATGCGCAGCGTTCGCTCGTCGAGTCGCTTCGCGAACGTCTGTAAGCGGGCGCTGCCGCTCAGGTAGTGCCGGCTGCCGGGGGTTCTGCCTTGACGCGCCCCCGGCACACGGTTATCGTAGTCCGTATGCGTATCGCATATGAGACTTTCCCCCACATGACCCTGAAACGAATCACGGTGCTGATCGTCTTCGTGCTGGCGCTGACGGGCTGCGAAGCCGTCGGTCTGGGCGGCGCGCCTGCCCCCGCCAGCGACAGCGGCAGCGCCATTCAGAATCCGATCGCTGCGCCACAGAATCCGCGGGATGTCGTGTCGGCGTTCCTCAATGCGTGGAGCGCCAAGGACTACGACTCCATGTACGCCCTGCTGAGCAGCCAGAGTCAGCAGCTCACCAGCCAGCCGGTTTTCCGCCAGTTTTATCTGGATGCAGATACCCAGGTGGTGATCGACAGCCTGCGTCACCGTATCAGCAGCGTGCGCGAACAGGGAGACAGCGTTGCCGTGCATTACGATCTGACGATCGTGTCGCCGCTGTTTGGCGAGATCGAGGATCCGGGGCGGACGATGCGGCTGGTGCGCGCCCCGGCTGGCTGGCGCATCGCGTGGACGACGATGGACATCTTCAGCGGCTACGCGGCTGGCGCATCGCTGGTCGCCACATCGCGCCGCCCGACGCGCGGCAACATCTATGACCGGGACGGCGATCTGATCGTCGAGCAGGATGCAACGGTCGTCGAGCTGTACATCATGCGCAACGAGATCCGCGATGAACCCGCCTGCCTGGATCTGCTGGCGATGCTGCTGCGCCGCCAGCGCAGCGATCTGCAAACCTTCTTCGCCCGCTTTGACCCTGGCACGATCTTCGGTTTCGGCGATCTCGATCCCGATGTGTTCGCCTTTTACAACCAGCAGCTCAGCGATGTATGCGCTATCCGTTCCGATACGCGGGTGACGCGCCGCTACGTCGGGCATGGGACCTCCGCGCATATCACCGGCTACATCGGGCAGATCAGCGTCGAGGAGCAGGAGTCCTATCTGGCCCGCGGCTACACCACCTCTGATCTGATCGGAAAGACGGGCATCGAAGCGATCTGGGAAGAAGAACTGGCAGGCACGCCGACGCGCATCCTGCAGATTATCGAGCCGGGCGGGCTGGTGGTGCGCGAGCTGGGCGGCGCAGAAGGTTCCCCGGCACAGTCGGTCACGCTGTCGATTGATGACCGGCTTCAGGCGGCGGCGGCGCAGGCGCTGGCAGACGCCTTCAATTATGCCGAGCCGAACTGGGGGAACCGCGCTCATGCCACGGGCGGTGGCATCGTTGCGCTGGATATCAACAGCGGCGCGGTGCTGGCTCTGGCGAGCTTCCCATCGTTCGATCCGGGCATCTTCAACCCGGATACCGGCGTGTGGCTGGTGGGCGACTATATCATCTCGCTGACCAACGACGTGCGCCAGCCGTTCATCAACCGCGTCACCCAGCAGCAGTACCCACCCGGCTCAGTCTTCAAGATCGTGACGACTGCGGCGGCAGCAGCCGAAAATGTGTGGCGGCCGGGCGAGATCTTCAACTGTGAGCGCGTGTGGAACGGGCGCGGCTTTGGCGATACGCGGGAAGAGCGTTATGACTGGCGCAACTTCGAGCCGGAAGAAGCCAACTTCGATACCGGCGAGGTGACGATCTCCGGCGCGCTCACAGCGTCGTGCAATCCTTTCTACTATCAGATGGGCGCGCTGCTGTTCACCGAGCGCGGTCCTGATGTGCTCAACAGTTATGCGCGTCAGATGGGGTTGGGCAGAGCGACAGGCATCGATCTCAACCCGCCGCCGGAAGCCAGCGGGCAGATCGTCAACCCGCGCGGCGTGGACGCCGCCATTTCCAACGCCATCGGGCAGAATGATACCCAGGTCTCGATCATCCAGATGGCGCGGCTGGCGGCGGGCATCGCTAACGGCGGCACACTCTACCAGCCGTATATCGTCCAGCGTGTAGGACCGGAAGATGGCGATCCGACCTATGTCGCCGAGCCGCGTGTCGTCGGCGAGATGGGGCTGAGCCAGCAGGTGCTGGACATCGTGCGCCGGGGGATGTGCGATGTGACCGATTCGACCGTTTACGGCGCAACCTCTGGGCAGCGGCTGGGGACGGCGTGGTTCGTCTTCAGCGATCCGGATTACTATCCTGCGCCGTTCACCGTGTGCGGCAAGACAGGTACGGCACAGACAGGACGCCCGGAACCGATGGGCTGGTTCGTTGCCTATGCCCCGGCCGATAACCCGCAGATCGCCGTCGCCGCCATGATCGAGTACAGCCGCGAAGGATCCGAGACCGCCGCGCCGATCGTCCGCCGTCTGCTCGAAACCTATTTCGATGTGCCGCCGCAGCAGGTCGCGCCGTATCCACAGTGGTGGCGCGGCGAGTATGTGCCGCTGAACATCCCCGAAGGCAGCACCGGCGTGTAGGCTGTCTGCTGCGACGCAGGAATCAACGCGCCGGAGAGATCATCCCTCCGGCGCGCTGTGTCTGATGGTGCTGTGTCTTTCAGGCGCGGGATCAGCCGGTAACAGGCAGCGTGTTGGCGTTGAAGCCGGACTGAACGACAGTGTACTGAGCGGTCACCCAGCCGACGATACCGTTAAAGTTGACCTGCCACCACGTATTGCTGGCGTTGCGGCCGATCATGACTGCCGTATCGTTCGGGCGCATCTGACCGATACGATTGAACTGCGTGCCAGGCCCGCTGCGGACGTTGACCGCGAAGGGCGTCGCTGTCAGCGTGGGGCCGGTGACGGCGGGCGGCTGCGTCGGCGCGGGCTGCGCAGCGCCGATCACCGGCAGCGAAGCGCCAGCCGGCGTCAGCGTGATGTAACGCGCCGAGACCCAGCCGATTGTGCCATTGACGTTGACCTGAATCCACGTGCCGTTGGCATTACGACCCAGCGCCGGGTAGCTTTCGTTCTGGTTGATGCGCGTGATGATCGCGCCGTTGACCGCATCCGGTGCATTGCGCACGTTCAGGCGGAAGGCTCCCGTCACGACCGCGTTCACACCCGTCGGCGATGTGACGGGCGGCGTCGGCTGCGGCTGCGCCGGCGCAGGCAGCGTCAGATTGTAGTTGAGGAAGGCATTGCCGCCATACTCGACGAATTCGACGACAATCTGGGTATTGCCGCCCGGCAGGTAGATATTCGATGTGTACGTCTGCCCCGTGGCGAAACCGAACTGGTTGATCACGGTCACGCCGTTGATGATGACGCGCACGCCGTCATCTGCGCTCACCGAGACGGTATAGTTGCCAGCCGGGATGTTCTGGATGCTCGTCCAGCGGGCAGACCAGTTATCCGCCGGAACGCTGCCGATCGGCGCGTTGGTTCCCCAGTTATGCGTCGGCGAGCTTTCCGTCACGATGGCCGCCGGATCGCCGGACAGCGTGGTGTTGGCATAGTACTGCGCTGTCCACGGCCCGTAATTGATCGGGATCGGAGCAGGCGGCGGGACCGGCTGCGCAAAGGTGGGTCCGCCCGGATTGGTCGCCAGGTTGGCGAACGCCACATAGATATAGGCATTGTCTGTCACTTCGCGGTAATCGACCTGGATATGGTAGGTCCCGGCAGCGCCCACGGTCACATCGCCGGTCACGGTCTGCCCGACGGCCGGAGAGGCGAACGTGTCGATCACCGGCGTATAGTCGAAGTTGAACGTGACGCGCACATTGTCATCTGCCAGGGCGGCGAAGCGGTAGGTTCCTGCCGTCAGGAAGACATCCGTCGCAAAGCGAATCGAGAAATTGTCATTGCCGACTCCGGAGACCGGCGATCCCTGCCCGTAGTTGAAGGCGATGTAAGGCTCGTTGCGGCGCAGAACCGGGTCACCAGACAAGGTAGGGTTGTTATAGTACTCTGCCAGCCAGACCGGATTCTGTGCCATCGCCGGGAACACTCCTGCGACGGACAGCAGACCCAGCAGCAGGGTCACTATCAGGATTTTACTTTTCACGGGAAAGACTCCTTCACCACTCACATTTAACCCACATGATCTATTACGTATTATAAGCGAAATGTTGGATGTTATATCGCGTCGTAGGACGAACGTCAGGCGATCGACAGCTATAAGTTTCAGATGAAAAAAACGAGCGGCTGCCGCGTCAATTTTTGCCGGAAACCTGACGCAAAACCGCTCACCATCCTGCGCGGATACCCCGCAAATTCGGGGATGGATCAGCCGGCGGGCATCGTATTCAGCCAGTATTCACCGTCGCGCCCTCTGCCGTCCAGCCGATCAGTCCGTTGTAATGCGATCGCCCGCCTGCGCCAGCGCGGGCAGCGCCAGTATTCCGCCGATGAGAAGCACAGT
>SZPD01000096.1 GCA_030263515.1 Anaerolineae bacterium CFX9
CCCGGTTTCAAAGAAGGATCGCCCCCGTTCCGCGCGCGTCTGATCATAAAGCTGATCGGGTATCACAATGTGACCCGGCGCGTAGTCTTCGCGCAGCGATCCGCAGGCATTGACAGCGATGATAAACCGGACGCCCAGCATCTTGAGCGCGCAGATATTGGCCCGATAAGGGACGGTCGATGGCGTAAAGACATGACCAACACCATGACGCGGCAGGAATGCTATTTTTCTGCCTTCAAGTATACCTGTAACGATCTTGCCGCTTGGTGAGCCATATGGTGTCGTGATGCTCACGGTGTGAACATCCTGTAAGCCGGGCATATTGTAAAGCCCAGACCCTCCGATAATGCCGACAGCGATCTGATCCTGCATGGCGGTACTCTCCATGGAAAGGCGGATTATTTATGCTTCGAGGACGATCTGAAATCGCATCGATCCGATACCGATGATATCACCGTCGGTGATGATGGTGGGCTGGGTGACGGGGATGCCATTGAGAAGCGTCCCATTTTTGCTATGCCGGTCTTCAAGCCACCACTGCCCATTGCGAAGCGCTACCAGGGCATGTTCGCTGCTGGCGAAGGTATCCTGAATCGGGATGGTATTGGTGGGGGCACGTCCCAGGCTGGTGAGCGGCAGCAGAGGGTACGTCTGACCGGTGAGGACGGTCGTGCCGTCGATCTCCTGAATGCCGATCAGCCGCCCGTAAGCCCGCTTTCGAGCCTCAATCTGCGTCAGGGCACTGCGATAATCGCGCCACATGACGAGAAATAGGATGAGCAGGATGCTGCCGAGCAGGACACCGGCAATCAACCTGAATGCGAACAGCAGAAGCTCGGCGTTTGCCATCAGCAGCCTGTGAATCAGACATCCAGCGCCGGCAGGATTCCGGTCTGGGTTCCTGCTTCAGCGCCGCGCTCTTCGAGATACAGGATCTGGGTTTTGCCGATCCGGATGACATCCCCCGACTGCAGGCGGTGTTCGTAGATTCGCACATCGTTGACGAACGTTCCGCCCTGGCTCTGAATGTCGAACAGGGTATAGCCCCCGAAACGCAGCCGAAGCTGGGCATGGTGGCGGGATACATGCGGATCATTGATGAGCAGGTGGTTGTCTTTTCCTCGCCCGATGTTGATGACTGCCTCGGTCAGCGGCATCGTGGTGCTGCCGTCGATGATGAGCTGGGCACGCCGTGGCGTTGGCGCTGCCGGAACCTTGACCGGATACATGGGCACAGTCTGATCGCCTGTGCGGCTGTGCCGTGTGCCGACGACGATATCCGTTGGGCTGCATGTGGCATCCGCGATGAGCGTCACCGTCGGCTGCTGACGCAGGCGGTAACCCGCCAGCGCTGCCAGGTCGATGACATGCTGTGTCAGGATGCTGGCGAGATCTGGCTGGTGGGCGAGCAGGTGTCCCTGAACGCCGGCATTGACGCGGATGTTGTACTGATCCGGGGCGAAGGGGCGTGGATCGCCATCGCGCGCGGCCTCCACGCCGCTTTCCATGGCGCGTGAGAGGCTGAGGGCGACATCGTGCGGCTTCAGCGCTTTGCTGAAGAGCTGAGTGAAAGCCCCTTCAATCAGCTTTTCCAGTTGTGCTTCCAGGCGTGGAATCGGCTTCTCGTTCATGGGTGGCATTATAGCCAGTGGGCAGGTATGCGGCAACGCTCGTGTTGTGAGCGTAGGGTATCCGTCAAAGAAACACCCCCTCACGCAGAGGGGGTGTCGTCATCAGAGAAACTGTTACAAACCGCGAGGCACAAATCTCGGATTCTCAGGGACGTTATCAGTCCAGATGTCGTATGTTTCGATCACCGTGCCTTCAGCATTACGCAGCTCGTCGAGGTAATTCTCGAATTCTGTCGCAAGGAAGGTGGTGCGATCATTGCCTTCGAGGGGGCGTTCCTCACGTGCTCGCACCTGGATGACATGGAACCCGAACTGAGTCTGCACAGGGCCGACGAACGCGCCAATTTCCGCGTCACGAACGGCATCGGCGAATTCTGTCACGTAGCGGCTTGCCAGTGACCAGCCAAGCTCTCCGCCGCGCGCGCCCGAACCCGTGTCAGTTGACAGGGAACGCGCGAGGTCTGAGAAGGACTCGCCCGCCGCCAGCGACGCGAGGATGTCCTCAGCAGCGGTCTGGCTTGCGACGAGGATATGCCGCGCGTTTACCCACGGCGCGGTAGTGACCACGTCACCCAGCACAGCATCGCGCACGGCATCGCGCAGCGCCTGCATCTCGAAATAGGCGCGGAGCTGGGCATCACTGACCCCGGCGCTGCTGCGCACACGGCTGAAGAAGTCATCACGTTCACCTGTGAACGCCTCGGCTCGCTCGGTCGGGTTCGGCGTCGGAGAAGGCGTTTCAGTGGGCGCAGGCGTGAGGGTTGGCGTTGCTGTAAATTCTGGCGTCGGAGAAGCCGTTGGGGTGGGCGAAACCGTCGGCGTCAGCGAGGGAGTCGGAGAGACGAACGGCGTCGGCGAGGTCGTCGCCGTCGGCGTCGCTGTCGGCTCGGTCAGCCCCAACTGCGGATCGTAGCCGAAGAATTCAGCAATTCGCGCGTCGATCTCCGCATCCGAAACGGTGATTCCCAATTCAGCAGCCTGCTGCCGGACCAGAGCGTCATCGATCATGGTGTTCAGGACGCGGTTTCCCAACTGATCGCTGACCTGGATCTGATTCAGCAGTGCGCCATACTGCGGATCGTTGCTGATCTGCTGGATGGTTTCCTCGCTGGAAAGCCCAAAACTGCGCAGCAGAGCGATCCCGTCGTTGATCTGCTCGTTGATCAGCGCTCGCTCCAGCCGGACGCGCTCACGGAACTGGGCAACGGTGATGATTTCGCCATTGACGGAAGCCACCGCCTGCTGAGGGGTGACGACCTGATCGATGACGATCGAAATGACAAGGATCAGCGCTGCCAGCCCCAGAACGATCGCCGTTCCCATGATGATATAGCGCTGGATGGCGGCTTCGCGCTCCGCCTTTGACTTGTATTCGCGGATCAGGCGCGGCTGTGCCCGTCCACCCTTCTTGTCGCCTGCGGGAACGCTGCGTGTGCCGCGGTCCTTGGGCTGGTTACTTCCGCCGCGTTTAGTCATGGGTTACTCCTCGCGGGCGGCTCAGTCCTGGATGATGATAAATGGCAGCAGCGCCAGGTGGCGGGCACGCTTGATCTCGCGCGCCAGTTCACGCTGGCAGCGAGAGCAGTTGCCGGTCTGGCGGCGCGGCTTGATCTTGCCCGTTTCGGTCACGTAGCGCTTCAGTGTATCGATGTCCTTGTAGTCGAAGCACTTGCCGGGCGGGCAGTAATTCTGCTGGCGGAAGCGGCCGCGGAAGCCGCCTTCACGCTCGCTGCGTTCACGAGGCGGACGGGATGAGGTACGTTCGCTGGATGCTTCTTCTGGCTGCTGCTGAAGTTCAAGATCGGTCACAGGTTTTCACTCCTGAAATCGGACAAATGCGTCACTAAAAGGCGTAATCGCCATGGTCTTCGTCATCAGGGATGAAATCGACATCCCCCTGCGGACGGCGGTCACCCAACAGGATCATCTCATTGGCAACCAGCTCAGTGCGGAAGTGCTTCTTTCCCTGGTCGTCTTCCCAGCCACGGGTCTGGAGCCTGCCTTCAACGTACACCTGCTGACCTTTCGTGAGGTGGGTTTTGCAGATTTCTGCGAGCTGCCCCCATGCCACGACGTTGAACCACTCGGTTTCCTCGCGGCGTTCGCCCTCAGCGCTGACCCAGGTACGGCTGGTCGCCACGCTGAAGCTGGTGACCGGTCGCCCACTGGGCGTGTAGCGCATTTCCGGGTCTCGCCCGACATAACCGATGATGATGACCTTGTTTAAACCACGTCCCATCGTCTTCTACCTGCTCTCAGCCGAGAGCCTGCCCCGTCCTAGTCTTCCTTGCGGACGATCAGATACCGCAGGATGTACGGAGACAGGTTCAGATTACGTTCAATCTCCGGCAGGGCGAGGGATTCGATATCGGATTCCATGAGGACATAGTAGCCTTCACGCTGCCGATCGATCTCGTAAGCGAGCTTCTTGCGGCCCCAGCGGTCAATGCGGTTGACCTGACCCTGTTCGTTTGCCTCGATCCATGCGCGGACATTATCGATCGTCCCGTTGACGGTCGCTTCGTCCGTATTGTCAAGGCGGACAATAAATGTGACTTCGTATGCGCGCTTCATTGGGGTTAACGTATTCTCCTTTCCCCGGGTTTGCCCCAGAGCGGGCAAAAGGTGCTCTCTGGAGCGGAAAGCTGGCATGTTCAATCTGACTGCGGAGTTCTGGCGAACCCGCGCACGACATGTTACGTGAAAGGATGGGGTTTGTAAAGCGTCGATCAGCGGTCAGAAGGGCTCCGGAGGCTGTAACCTAACCGTGAGCTGGTGACCGCCAGCGCGATCGTCAGCCAGAGCAGCGTAATCGACGCCTGAAAGTCGAGCCTGAAGTAGTAATGATCGGCCGTGCCATTGAGCAGCACAGCGATCAGCGCCGCGTGCGCTCCCAGGAAAACAGGCTGAAGCTCAGGCTGTTGACGGACGAATGGCCAGGCACGCGCCCCATACACGAATACACCGGCGATCATCAGCGCAAACAACCCAACGCCGACCAGCCCGATCAGGTTCGCCATCAGCAGGTACATGCTGGCAACTGCTGTGTAGAGATCGATCTCCGGCGTACCGGTAAAGCCAACCCCTGTGATCGGATAGCGGCTGATGAGTTCCAGCGAGTCCCCGTATTCACCGAGGCGCATCTGCGTTGCCAGATCGCTGGCGGTGAATACCTGTAGGAAGCGCTCAATATAGTCTCTGGTCTGCGGCAGAAGCAGCAGCATGAGCGCGCCTGCCAGCGCGATCAGCCAGAAGCGCCGGTAACCACGGAAAGACCCGATCCACAGGACGGACAGGGCAAAGGCGAGCATGGAAGCTCGTGAAAACGTCAGGATCAGCGCGGCTGTGCTGATCAGAAGGGAGCCATAGAGCAGCCAGCGCGGCTTCAGGATCGGGCGCTTTGCCAGCAGGTTTGGCGCCATCAGCGCCGAGCAGATTGCCAGGAAGCCGCCCAGCACATTGGGATCGACAAAAGTGCCAATGGCACGCTCATTTTCAGAGGGATTGTCTTCGATGTAGCGAATCACACCGCCATCCGGATAACCGATGCGTGCCAGCCGAATCAGGGTGCGCTCGGCGGCGTCATCCGGCATGACATACAGCACTCCAGCGATCAGCGCCTGCGCGACCAGGCAGAGCAGAATGACCCGCATCAGCCGACGCAAAGCGGCAGTATCCCGCAGCAGATCGACCAGGATGAAGACCATGCTGATACTGAGCAGAGTCTCGGCGAACTGCCGCAGGACAGTGCTTGTTGGGCTGGCGTGACGCAAGCCGAGCACGAAACTGAAAATGAGCCATGCAGCATACAGTCCTACCAATGCATGAACCCAGGTGAGCTGCAAGGCTCTCCGGCGACCTGTCATCCACTGAAGCAGATATACCAGCACGAACGCGCCCATCGCCGCATCGATGAGCGTCGGTGTAAACCCGATTCGGAAGGGCAGGGTTCCGAAAGGCAGCAGCGCCATCATGACGATGACAGCATAAAGCGCCGCGCTGACGCTGGTCAGAATGTACAGAGCGGCAAACAGACCCAGCACCGCGCCGAATGCCAGCAGCGGACCTGCGACGCCGACAGCGATGCCGAGCGCTCCTCCGAGCAGCCCACATACAGCGCCGATGATCACGGCATAGGCCCGCCGGTCAAGCTGTGCGATCCAGTTCTGCAAACCGTTAGCGGTATAGTGCATGCGTCCTCTGCCGTCTGATGAACGACCCGCTTGCCAGTATACACATGCCCGCCAGCGTTACCAGACTCAGCGCCGCGCCGAGACGATACAGCGGCGGATCGAAACGCAGCGTTACTGTGTGTGTGCCGTCAGGAACGATGAGCGCGATCAGCGCACCGTAGGCTGTGAGAATGTCGGCAGGCTCGCCATCGATCCACGCCTGCCAGCCCGGATAGTGAACCATTGCAATGCTGAGCATGCCCTCACCTTCAGAAACGGCGTCGATGGAAACGAATTCAGGCTCGAATATAGTGACAGGGGCAGGAGCGGGAACACGTTCCGGCGACGGGGTAAATGCCACCTGCCCGGACAGAATGAGTGTCCGGCGGAGGTTTACGTCGTCCCGGTTGAGCACCGCGCGCGCTTCGGCATCATCGGCAGCGAACCAGACATCGTACATGATCTGAGCATACGGTCGAGGATCGCGCAGTTCATGCAGGTTGACGTGTCCCCACCGGTCGAAACCCTCAGCGATGATCTCGCTGGGGACAGGCAGTTCCTGCCAGTCGGTATATACATACCGGACAGCGAAGATCTCCCATGCGCGTTCAATCGCCGTCTCCCCTTCAATGATCTGATAGGCGCTTGTGAGAAACAGCGGGCTGATTCCGCGCATATCCTGTATCCGGTAGAGACTGCCGTAATTGTCGTGCAGACCGCGAAAGCCATCCACGCGGAAAGGCGCATCCCCAGCCCGATCGAGGATCGCCTGTACAAGCGGCGGCGCGCTCATCGAGATCTGACGTTCAGACGGAACCGGGTCATACACGGCGGCTGAGTTCATGTTGACGGTAAACAGTTCAAAGGTGACCGCCGCGATCAGCAGCAGCTGGGCATAGCGCCGGTCAGATCTGAGCATTACGAGCGGGATGACGACGGCGGCCGCCGCAATCATGAAGGTTCCAAAGGCGACGCCCGGCAGCGCTGATGCCAGCGCTTCGCGGTCATACAGCCAGAAGATGAACGCCGCGCCGAAAATGACCGTACTCGCCACGAGCAGCGAGCGCAGGGCGCGATGCAGTTGATATGCGCCGAAATAGTCCCGCCGGAAGCGCCAGCCCATCACATGGACTGCGCCAAGCCCTGCGAGGATGGACAGGCTGGTCATGACGAGAAAAGCCGCGCGTTCCTGCCCACGGAAGAAGCGCAGCCCCGGCAGCAGATTGTAGAAAAGATCGTACAGGGCACTGTTGGCCCCGAAGCTCCAGACGAGTGAAACTGCCGCCATACCTGCCAGAAAACGACTGTCTGGCAGACGACGCCAGACTGCCAGCGCTGCCAGGCTCAGCCCGAAGAATCCGACGTACAGCGGGGAAAACAGGCTGACTGTGCCAGGATAGAGCATTTGCGCCACATCGTGGAACGGAAAGCCATTGCCTTTGGCATCAAAGCCGAGATCGAACCGGGCAGTCAGTGTCAGATATTCCAGGCCGGGAAGAAGCTGTACCGCAGCCAGCCCGAACGCGATTCCACCGAACAGCGCACATCCGATTATCCAGCGAATGATGCCCGCTGGCTGCCGGTAGCATCGCCATGCCAGGAAGGCGATTAGCAGCAGGGTGATGAAGTAGCTGGTCTGAGGATGCCCCGCCAGCCACGATAAGCCCAGCGCGCCGCCGGTTACGAGCAGCCAGCGCCACCTGAACGCGCCAGCGCGCGTCGTTTCGAGGATGCCGAGCAGTGCCAGCGGCGTCCATGTGGCGGCTTCCAGAATGGCGAGCTGAAGCGGCGGATAGCCAGACATAAAGCCGCTGTAGCTGCTGACGAGACTGCCGATCAGGCTGCCGACGACGCTTCCGCGCTGCCCCAGCGTCCAGCGCCTGATCAGCAGATACATCAGCAGCGAATACGTCAGCACATGCGCCGCCATCTCCAGCTCAAGCGCATGATATGTCCATCCGCCGGTCAGGGACGCCGCAGCGATCGTGATCAGGCGCGGGGGATAAAATACCGCCGCCTGGGTATCGGCGATGAAAGGCAGCCCGCCGTTGTTATACGGATTCCACAGCGGAACCTCTCCGCGGCTGAAGCGTTCGTACTGGTAGCCTGCAAAGGCGACAAACTGTCCGCTGAAGTCTCCCAGTTTCAATGACGCCCGATCAGCGGCGATCGGGGTGAAAAGCCGCCAGAAGAAGAAAGCCCACAGCACGATGAGCAGCAGGATCGCCGATGCATCGAGCGGCACGCGCCGAATGCGGCTCATGGGTCAGACTCCTGCATATCATCGGTAGCTGCGGGTCTGACCATCAGGCGTGTGAGGTAAACGTAGTCGTCCGCCATGCCGCCATCCTGAGTGATGATGCGCAAACGAGGAAATGCATCTTCAAGCTGCCGATAAACGCCGATCTCGACTTCGTATGTGGCGGGTGGAGTGTTTTCGGGCACGGTAAATGTATGCACGTCCTCAACGATTTCTCCGGCGCTCCAGGTCGTTGTCGGGCGCGTCCAGCCTGCGGGCTGCGCATCTGATGCGCCGTAGATGGTGGTTGTCACCGGGTCGATGACATGGATGAACACCACATAATCATGCGGCATCGTCCGCAGTCCTCGCCAGAACAGCCGCACCCGAACGGAGTCGCCCGGAAGCCTTGACAGGCTGTCAATATCATAGCCGATCAATTCCATCTGATCGCCGAAGTTGATGCTGACGGGATTGGGAAATTCTCCATAGGGGCTTGATGCTGGAATCAGGCTGATTTCCCCGACTTCATACGTTTCAGATCCGTCGGGCAGCAGAAGTCGTTCTCCAGTCTGGTGATCGTACCAGCCGACCACGATCCGCGCCGTCTGCGGGGCGGGGACGGTGTTGGGGATGCGCAGCGCAACCGGGTTTTCCCACGCGTAGCCGGTCACCATATCAGACGTTGCCAGCAGCCCACCTCCCGGATAGACATCGCGCTGCGCAAGGATGATGCCGTCCTGCGAGATGAGGTGCGCAAACAGGCTCCAGTCACGGTTCATAGCGCGCTCGATCTGCCAGCGCAGCGAGATGAGCACATCATCACCCGGTGCTGCGGAGTCCGGGCTGATGACGACTTCTGCTCCCAAACCGATCGAACGTCCCTGTGAGTCAGCAAAAGTAACCGCGCTGTCAAAGTTCGGGATCGGCAGTGGTTTCTGGTAGACGGGGCGGATCACCAGCAGCGGCGCAGCGGCGGCAGTGACGACAAACCATGCGACGATAGGGATGAGTGTCAGCGCTTGCAGCCGCGGACGCAGAAACCACGTCCAGCCGATCACGATCCAGATCAGAATGGAAGACAGCGCGCCGAACATCAGCCTGCCCTGCGATGCCGGGGTTTCGCTCGTCCAGCGCAGATATGAAACGAAGTTGGCTGCGATCCAGAGGAGCGTAATCGCGGCTGCGAGCAGTCGCTCTGTCGTCCAAGCCCTACGTACAGTGACAGCGATCAGAAAAACCAGCCCACTTACCAGCCCGATGCCGCCGATCAGGTTGAAAATGATGTACACAGCATCCGGAAGTGGAATGTTGACGCCGCCAAAGCCGCCCCAGAAGAACTGGGTGAAGCTGTGACGTTCTGCCCATAACTGTGCCGCGTTTGCCGGGATGGCACGCCGCCCCACGATATCCAGAAAGACGTTCAGCCCGGTCGGATCACCGTACAACTGAAGATTGCGAAGATACCACCAGCCGGCAATGATGATGGTCAGCCCTCCGGAAATCAGCCCGCCGATCACCAGTGGGCGCAGAGTTCGCTGATGAAGACTGATTATGGCGAATGTCAGCCCGATGATCGGCAGCATGAATCCGATGTTGAACTTGGCGAGCATACCAAGCCCGGCGGTGATGCCGATCAGGATGTAGTCTCGAAGATGCGGCTCTGCGCGCCGCAGCGCCAGCCGGATGATCAGCAGCGTCAGCAGATTGCCGAGCAGCGTCGAGAGATTATCGTTATTGACCGAAGCGCTGATGAACAGGAACATGGGCAGCGCCGCATTGAGCGCAGCCGCGCCAAGCGCAGCGTCGCGCCGTTCGGGAAAAAGTTCGCGCCCCAGATAGTAAGTGACCCATATCGTCGCCAGCCCAAGCAGGATAGAAAAAGCGCGAACGACGTATACAGCCAGCACCGTGCCGGACCAGGGGAACGCCTCAGCGGCAGTGCGATGAACCACCATGTTGGCGCTGCCATCAATCCGAACGACGCCGATATCGGCATGCGGGTTAATGCGCCGCACGTATTCCATATCTGACGTGTCGATCCATGAGGTGATCACCGCCGCCATCAGGTAATAGAGCGGGGGCTGGCTGCCTTCCTGCCGCCACGGCGTGATGACTGCCGGATCCTGAACGGGAAGCTGCAATCCGTTTGTTGCCAGTGTTTGCACCATCGGATAGTGCCAGAGTTCATCTGATGCCTCAAAAGGCGGGGTTGCCGCCGCATAGAGGACTGCCAGGCACAGGTAGAGGATGCTGATGCCCGCCATGATGGCGCGGCTTCGGGGTTCGTTCATGCGAGAATTCGCTCGTAGACTGCTGCCGTTCGCCGGGCGATGGTTCGCCAGTCGAACGCAGGCGCAAGCGCAACTGCCCCCTGTTTCAGCCGCTGTTTCAGAGCCTGATCAGACTCAACCCGTTTCAGGGCGGTGTAGAGCGACTCTGGCGAGCGTTCGCAGAAGAGCATGTTTTCGCCATCGAGGAATACCGGGATCGGAACTGCCGGACGGGTAGTCACAATGGCGCATCCATGCTGGATGGCCGCCACCAGGCTTCCCCTTCGAAAGGACGCGCCATCATGGAAGGGCAGCGCCACCACGTCGGCCTGTTGAAGATGATCTGCCACCGCATCATCCTCGATGAACCCTGTCCACGTCAGATGATCCGCCAGATTGAGCTGCTCGATCAGGCTTTCGATCTCCAGTAAATAGGTTGCGTTGGTCGGGTCGCTGCTGCCTGTCTGACCGCCAATCATGGTCAGCCGCCAGTCTTCGCCGCGATCACGTCCCAGCGCCAGCGCATGCAGCAGCAGATCGACGCCTTTGCTGTGGTTGATAAAGCCGAAATAGCCGATGGACAGCCCAGCAGACGGCGATGATGACGGTTTTTCGTTGTGGGGCGGGATGTTGCTGCCGATGGGGATGAGTTCCATGCAGGGATGATCTTCCAGCGCATAGGCATCTTCATGGTTGGTGACGATCACTGCGCGTGATTTTGCTGCCAGATGACGGACAATCCACGGACGGAGAGGTCCCGCTTTCGGAAACAGATACGGAAAGCGGAGATCATGAAAGGTGGTGACGAACGGGATACCCTTCAGCAGGTCGGGATAGAAATGAATGAATGGAGACATGCCGAAGGCGGCTGTCTGGTACTGGAGATGAACGATGTCCAGTTTATGCTCGGATGCCCAGCGGCGCAGCCTGCCGAGACTGCCCAGTGACCAGTCTGGCATGTGCGGGAAAATCCGGATGCGGTCATCAGACTCGGTCGCGCTGAGGTGCGAAAGCACGAAAATCTCGTGATCGAGATCTGCAAGATGCCGGGCGAGAATGTGTGTGTATGCGCCGACACCCCCCTGCATCGGAGGATATTCGCCAGCGAGGATACCAATCCGCATGAGCTTACGTCACCTCTAGGCGAGAACGCAGCACTTGCAGATAGGCCTGAATGCGTTCGCGTCGCAGGGCGCGTTTGTGCCCCAGCAGATGCTTGAGTGCTTCAATCATCAATTGAATGGTGTAATTGAGAAGCAGGATGACACGAAGAAACTGAGCGGCACTTTTCCCGTGAAATTTCCTGAAATAGCGAAGCTTGCTCTGGTGGAAATGGATTTGTGTCCGAGCGGGGGCCTGAGCAGTACTTTGTCCACCGTGATGAATGATCCTGGCAGTGCCGAGATAATACGCTTTCCAACCCTTCAGGCGTGCCCGGCGACACCAGTCCAGTTCCTCTGAGTACATGACATAGCCATCATCCAGAAAACCGACGCTCTCGAAGACCTCGCGCCGCGTCATGAGCGCTGAACCCTGCACCCAATCGACCTCTGCCACCGGCGCATCGTCGCTGACATCGCGCACATAGTAGGCGTCCAGCACAGAGCGGGGCGCCAGCGGTTGCAGCCAGGTGCTTTCAAAGATACCGGTCAGCAGCGTGGGAAAGCGGCGGCGCGTTGACTGGTGTGTGCCGTCCGTGTTGAGCGTGTGCGGTCCCACAATGCCAGCTTCTGGATGTTCGTTCAGAAAGCTGACCATCTCTGCAAGGGCGTTGTCCAGAATTTCTGTATCCGGATTCAGCAGCAGGATGTACTGTCCCGCAGAGACTTCGACGCCGATATTGTTGCCACGAACGTAGCCAAGATTTTCTTTCAGGCTGATCAGTCGGACGTGGGGAAAGCCGGAATGAACACGCCGAACAGTGTCATCTGAGCTGGCAGAATCGACCACGATGATTTCGGTATCAGGCGCGCCGGGTCTTGCGAGTGCGGCATCGATGCTCTCAAGACAGCGTTCCAGCAGTTCAGCTACGTTCCAGCTCACAATCACGATCGACAGGGTCAGCATGTCATGCTCTTCGGGTTCCACGCCGCCATTGTATCAAAATTTACGGAAAGCGAGAGAATGGAAAACACTTCGATTACATTTCGGCTGGACGATGAATTTGAGGAAGGATGCAGTTGAGCAGATTATTCAGATTGTGAGGAGGACCATGATGAAAATCAAGCGCGTGATCTCGGCAGCCCTGGTCGCTGGCGTACTGATCGCCGGCGCTGCGGCAGTCAGCGCCCAACCAGGGCCGGAGCCGGTTGATCCATCTACCCAAACCCAGCCATGGCGCGGTCATTTCGGGCAGCCGGGACTGCCTGGTGCAGGGCGCGGCGCTGGCGAGCGGATTCGTGAAATGATTCGCGGGCGGGCAGGCGGCGGTGTGGGCTACGGCCTGCCGGCGCTGATCCGCGCCGCGGCAGATGCGACGGGGCTTGATGTCAGCGAAATTGCACAGCAGCTTCGGAATGATGTTTCGCTTGCTTCGATTGTGGAGTCGGCAGGGAGCGACGTGAATGCCATCATTCAGACGGTGCTGGCACAGGCACAGACGCAGCTTGCCCAGGCAGTTGAGAATGGGCGCATCACGCAGGAACTCTCCGATCAGTGGATCGCAGAACTGGAAACCCACCTGAATACCCTGATGACCCAATCGCCGCTTTCGCGTCGTGTGGAGGCGCTTGCGCCGGTATCCATTCTCCGCTTTGCCGCCAGCGAGCTGGGCATCACCCCGGCAGAACTGCGCGCACAGCTGGCCAGCGGAACAAGCCTGGGCAGCGCTCTTACGGCAGGGGGGATTGACCCTGAAGCCTTTGTGAGCGATGTGATGGCGCGCGCGGCGGCGCGGCTGAATGTGCTGGTCGTGGATGAACGCAT
>SZPD01000097.1 GCA_030263515.1 Anaerolineae bacterium CFX9
GAAAGAAACTTTCGTCAAGCCGCGCCAGCCCAAGATCAGCGTCATCAACGCCGATGACCCGAATGCAGATTTCTTCGGGGCTTTTCCTGCCGATCGCGTGCGTACCTACGGCATCAGCCGCCCTGCCGATGTGCGCGCCACCGATATCCTCTACTTCCCCGGCTACACCCAGTTCGTCCTGCGCATCGATGGCGACTCGATGGGCGTCTTTCGCCTGCCGCTGGCGGGCGCATTTAACGTCAGCAATGCGCTGGCGGCCATCACGGCTGCCAGGGCATACGGCGTCACCAGAGACGCGCTCGAAACCGGCCTGCTGCGCGTCAGCGGGGTGAGCGGCAGGCTGGAACGGATCGACGAGGGGCAGTCTTTCACGGCACTGGTCGATTTTGCGCACACGCCGAATGCGCTCAAGCACGCGCTGATGGCGGGGCGTTCGATGTGCGCCCCGGATGGACGGGTCATCGTCGTTTTCGGCTGTGCCGGGCTGAGGGATCGCGAAAAGCGCCGCCTCATGCCGGAGAACGCCATCCGCTATGCCGATATCAGCATCTTCACAGCAGAGGATCCGCGCACCGAATCGCTCGACGAGATCCTCCAGACCATGGCGGATGCGGCGGTCAGCGCCGGGGGTATCGAAGGACGGCACTTTCATCGTGTCCCGGATCGCGGCGAAGCGCTCTTTCGCGCCTGCCAGTTGGCACGGCAGGGCGACGTAGTGCTTGCCTGTGGCAAGGGACACGAGCAGAGTATGGCGTTCGGCACGACAGAGTACCTGTGGGATGACCGCGAGGCAATGCGCGCCGCCCTGAGGGGCGAACCCCTGCGCACACTGCCGACCGCGCCATGACACTCTATCGTCAGGCAAACGTACATGACGCCTCGGCGTTCTGTGGTACAATCGCCTCAGGTTGGAGTAGGGTATGCGTGACCTCGGCATTGTCATTCTGAACTGGAATACGCGCGATCTGCTGCGCAAATGCCTGCAAACGGTATTCGCCAGTGAGGGCGCGTTTTCTTATCAGGTGATCGTGGTGGATAATGCCTCAACGGATGGCAGCGCAGACATGGTGCGCGCCGAATTTCCGCAGGCGATGCTGATCGTCAACGCGGAGAACATCGGCTATCCGGCGGGCAACAATGTCGGCCTGCGCGCGCTGGGTTATGGAGGCAAGGGGCAGGTCGCGCCGGATGCGCCGCGCTATGCGCTGCTGCTCAACCCGGATACCGAAGTGCCGCCCACGGCCTTGCAGGATATGATCCGCTTCATGGATTCTCGCCCGGAGGTTGGTATCGCGGGACCCAAGCTGGTGCTGCCGGATGGCTCGCTCGACAAAGCCTGCAAACGCGGCTTCCCGACACCCATGGTTTCGCTGTATCATTTTTCCGGCCTGGCAAGGCTGTTCCCCAACAGCCCGCGCTTCGCCCGTTACAATATGACGTACATTCATCCCGATCAGGAAGCTGAAGTCGATTCGGTGGTCGGGGCATATATGCAGATCCGCCGTGAAGCCATCGATGCGGTCGGTTTATTGGACGAAACCTTCTTTATGTATGCTGAAGATCTGGATTGGGCGTACCGTATCAAGGGAGCTGGATGGGCCGTCATCTATCATCCGCAGGTCGTCGTCAGGCACGTCAAGCGCGCAGCCAGCAGGCAAAGCCGAAAGGCGCAGTTCGAGTTCTGGCGGGCGATGCTGCTGTTCTATCGAAAACACTATCGTCAGACCACGCCGCTGTGGCTGCACAGCCTGATCATCGCAGGCCTGCTGCTCAAGGGCGGGCGCGATCTGCTGCCCGAACTTCGTCATCCGACGCCATTTCAGCCGATCTCGTCAGCCGCCTAGAGTCGCCTATGAGCAGTGAGCCGCGTGTAGAGACGGCCGCGCCCGCAGAACGGGCGGAACCCGTCAGCAGCAGTTCGATTGAGCAGACGACGGTTCGCCAGACGCCGATGAACCGCCGTGCGCAGCAGATGGCGCACCGGTCATCAGCGCGGCTCAAGTTCTGGCTCAATTCCCTCGTTTATCTCACCGATATTGGCATGTTGTGTCTGGCGTTTGTGCTCGGCTATATCGGGCGGATGGAACTGCCGCTGTTTGCCATTCCCAGCAGCCAGCCCCAGTTTGTCGCCTATCTGCCGACTATGCTGCTGCACGTCAGTACGATCGTGGCGCTGTTCTATTTCTCGCGCATGTATCATCAGCGCCGCTCCATCAGCCGCATCGACCAGGCGAGAGACATCCTCGGCGCGGTGACGATCGGCGCGTTCCTGACCAACGGCATTCAGGAACTGATCTTCAAGAATACGTCATTTGACGCGGTGGACTATCCGCGTTCGATGTTCTTCTACGTGTGGTTCTTCAGCATCCTTATGGTCATCATCGGGCGAGAGCTGAACCGCCAGCTTCGCCGCCGCCTGCGCGCTGCCGGGTTTGATCGCGATAACCTGCTGATCGTTGGCCTGGGGAAGGTTGCCAGCGATATCGCTGACAAGATCAAGGGCAGCCCGGAACTGGGGTACAACATCATCGGCCTGGTCAGTGTGCGCAATCATCAGAAGCCGAGTATCAAGGGGATCCCTGTGCTGGGCGACAGTGATGATCTGCCCTATCTGATCGACGCCTACAAAATCGAGCAGGTCATCATTGCCCTGCCAGATGCTTCCCGCAGCGAGCTGTACGATCTGGTGTCTCTGTCGCGGCGCGGGCGGGTGGATATCAAGATCTACCCGGACATGTTCGCCTATGTCGCCCGCGATCTGAGCGTGGATGATCTCGATGGCACGGCGCTGATCACCGTGCGCGACATTTCCCTGCGCGGCTGGAAGCTCAGCTTCAAGCGCATGATGGATGCGGTCGGCGCTGTGGTGGGGCTGGTGCTGCTCTCGCCCTGGATGCTGCTGACCGCTCTGCTGATCCGGCTGGAGTCGCCGGGGCCTATCTTCTACACGCAGGAACGCATGGGGCTGGACGGGCGTCCCTTCCAGATGATCAAGTTCCGCAGCATGCGCCAGGATGCCGAGAAGGACGGCGCGGGCTGGACGGTCAAGGGCGACGAGCGCGTCACGCGGATCGGCCGTTTCATGCGCGCCACCTCATGGGATGAAATTCCACAGTTGATCAACGTGCTGCTCGGCGAGATGAGCCTGGTTGGTCCGCGACCGGAACGCCCGATCTACGTCCGGCAGTTCCGCGAGAGCATCCCGCGCTACATGGAGCGTCACCGCGAGAAGTCTGGCATGACGGGGTGGGCGCAGGTGAACGGTCTGCGCGGCGACACCTCGATTGCTGAGCGCACCCAGCATGACCTGTGGTACGTCGAGAACTGGTCTGTCTGGCTGGATATCAAGATCATCCTGCGCACTATCCTCAATATCGTGCTGCGGCGCGATCACAACGCCTACTGAATTTCAGCGCGTGGAGACTCCGGCAGACCGCGGCGCTCAGCCGCCCGATCTCAGAACGCTCACGGAAGCCATGCACGCCTTCGTCGCCAGCAAGGGCTGGTATGCGCCGGAGTCGCCGCATCCACAGACGCCGCGCAGCCTGGCGATCTCGCTCGTGCTGGAAGCCAGTGAGGTGCTGGAGCATTTCCAGTGGGGGGATTTCGACTGGGATTCCGTCCCGGATCGCGAAGCGCTTCGCAGCGAGCTTGCCGATGTCCTCCTCTACCTGCTTCAGATCGCCAGTCTGAGCGGCATCGATCTCGGTCAGGCGGTGCTGGACAAGCTCAAAGTCAACTACAGCCGCACCTGGCAGGATTCTGGCGACAAATAAGCGGCTTTCGTTGTGATATAATGCCCGCCCATATCAACCAGCCAACTTCACACGTCAAGAGGATTTGTGATGTCGAATCAGGCGTTAACCCCTGCCTCGGTCGATTTTTCCGAGTGGTACAACGAGATCGTTTACCGCGCTGATCTGGCGGCGCAATCGCCGGTGCGCGGCTGCATCATCATCAAACCGTATGGCTACGAAATCTGGGAAGGGCTGAAAGCCGCCCTCGACAAGCGTTTCAAGGCGACGGGGCATCAGAATGCCTACTTTCCGCTGTTCATCCCCAAGAGCTACATCGACCGCGAAGCCGAGCATGTCGAAGGCTTCAGCCCGGAACTGGCGGTCGTTTCGATCGCTGGCGGCAAGGAACTGGAGGAACCGCTCGTGGTGCGCCCGACATCTGAGACGATCATCGGCGAGGCGTTCAGCAACTGGATTCAGTCCTACCGCGATCTGCCGCTGCTGATCAACCAGTGGGCGAATGTCGTCCGCTGGGAGATGCGCACCCGTCCTTTCCTGCGTACCTCCGAATTCCTTTGGCAGGAAGGGCATACCGCGCATGCCACGCATGACGAGGCGGAAGAAGAGACACTGCGCATGCTGGATGTGTACGCCGATGTTGCCATCAATGTCGCCGCTATCCCCGTCATTCGCGGGCTGAAGAGCCAGCGCGAGAAATTCGCCGGGGCGCTCCGTAGCTATACCATCGAGGGGATGATGGGCGACAAGCGTGCGCTCCAGTGCGGCACGAGCCACAACCTCGGTCAGAACTTCGCCAAAGCATTCAATATTCAGTATCTCGACGAGAACAATCAGCAGCAGTTCTGCTGGACGACTTCATGGGGCTTCAGCACGCGCATGGTCGGCGCAACGGTCATGGCGCATGGCGACGACAAGGGGCTGCGGCTGCCGCCGCGTCTGGCTCCGTATCAGGTCGTGATCGTGCCGATCTCGAAGACGGATGAGGAACGCGCCCTCGTGCTGGAGCGCGCTCATGCCCTCGCGGCCGCGCTGAGCGATGCGGATATCCGCGTTCATCTTGACAGGCGCGAAGGACAGACGCCGGGTTTCAAGTTCAACGACTGGGAGATGCGCGGCGTGCCGGTCCGCCTGGAACTGGGACCCCGCGATGTGCAGAGCGGGACGGTGGTGGCGGCGCGCCGGGATATCCCCGGCAAGGAAGGCAAACAGGTTTTCCAGCAGGATAACCTTGCGGCGCAGGTGCGTCAGCTTCTGGAAGATATTCAGGCGAACCTGCTTGCACAGGCCACCGCCTTCCGCGATGCCAACATCCATGATGTCACCTCATATGATGAGCTGCGTCAGGTGGTGGAGCAGGGTGGTTTCGCGCGCGGCTGGTGGGCAGGTTCCGATGAGGACGAAGGGACGATCAAGACGGATACCGGCGCAACGCACCGCTGCTTCCCGCTGGAAAATCCGTACGGCGAAGCGCAGGGACGCTGCTTCTTCACCGGGCAGACCGCCGAGCGGGTCGCTATCTTTGCGCGCGCCTACTGAACAGGGTGTATGAGTGAGCAGGCACGGGCGGCATGCGCTGTCCGCCGCCCGTGCCTGCCTATGATGGACTTATACGTTTAACTGAATGCGGACTCCGTGCATTCACACCCTCTCAAAGATTGCGCATTTGTGATAAAATGAACAGCGTAAGGTTTGTAAACCCCTCTGTTGCTAGGGCTGTGTCGCTCTGATAGAATGCGGCCCTGAACAGTTTTTTTAGAGAAGAGATCGTTTAGTATTTTTTGAAACGGGCAAGAGAAAAATACCAAAACACTCACGCCGACAACGTATAGTATGCGGCGTCCCGTACCACCATCACCGGGACGGTCTGGTGGTCTGCGTTTTTTAGGTAGGGAAATGGCAGCCTATTTAATAGTAGATGTTGATGACTTGTTAAGTCATTTCCGCAGGCGCAACATCTCCGTCGATCTACAGGAACTCGCCGTCGGACTGCGCGGCGGCGCGGCGCTCGCCTCTGGTCTGGCAAGCGCAGATAAGCTGAAGGCGGTTGCCGCGGCAAACTGGAGCGCGCATCCCAGCGCTGCCGGGGCGCGCCAGGCGGTTGGCCCGCGCTATGTCTTCAAGGCGGCTGGCTACGATGTGTTCGACATCCCCGATCGCCAGCATCTGGCTGATGCGCTCATGATGCATTACTTCTCGTTCGATCCCGATCCCGTGGATGAGCTGATCCTCGCGACGACCAACGCCGATCTGCTGCCGCTGGTGCGCCGGGTCCGCAGGACACGCAGCGCGCGCGTTCGCATCTGGGGATCGGAAGATGTGGTGCGCGACTCCGATCTGGCGGAGGAGATCATCTTCCAACCGCTGGAAACCCTGCCCGGCATCCAGCAGTCGAAGAATGTCGCTGTCTACATCGATTTCGAGAATATCGCCATCAGCCTCAACGAACAGGGCTACACCGTCAATCTCGATCACCTGATCGAGGCATTCCTGCGGCAGGCGAAGGCGCATGGTCAGGTTGTGAGCGTTTCCGCCTATGCACCGTGGGGACAGCGTGGCAGCCTGCCGCCCATGGTCGATGACAATGGGCGCGAGATCACCGATGAGGCGCAGAACCGCCTGGCGCGTGCCAATATCGACCCGGTTTACAATCTGCCGGGCAAGAACAGCGCCGATATGCGCATCGCCCGTGATGTGATCGCCGACAGCAGCTATGCCGATGCCGCAGACATCTTCATCGTCGCCAGCGGTGATCGCGATTTCAACGAGGTCATCAACAGTCTGCGCACGCGCAACAAGACGGTCATCGTCTGGGCAGTGCGCGGCGCGGTCAGCCGGGTGATCGAAAATCACCCCGGCATTCAGATCGAGTATGTCGAGGATTTCACCGATCTTCAGACACATCAGTCGCTCAGCACGGCGACGCATCTGCCCGACTCCGGCACGGATATCGTCGGTTTTACACCTTCGCAGTGGTCGAGCGTGATCATCCAGTTCGATCAGATGACACAGAACAGCGCCGCCTCAGTCACACGGGCGCGCTTCATCGATCAACTCGTCAGTGTCGGCGCGGTGGTCAACAAGGCGCGCGGCGAGGATTTGGTGGCGCAGGCGCTGGCGGCAGGCATCCTGCGCACCGTCGGGACCAACAGCCGGCTGACGCTGGATCCTGCGCATCCGATTGTCGAGAAAACACGGCTGATCCGCGATCGCATCGTCCTGCGCGTGATGAACACGCTTTCCGTGCGGGATTGGGAATATGTCAATTACGGGTTCCTGCTCAAGGGACTGGCGATGGATCGCGAGCTTGATCGCCCAGGCATGAATTACAGCGATCAGTGGCGCAGCGACTGGATCGACTGTCTGGTGCGCGAGCATGTTCTGGTGCGCGAGCTGGTCCCGCATCGCCACAACCCCGATGATCTTGTGCCGGTGATCAAGGTGCGTCCGGATTATCCGCCACCTGTCCGAACGGAACAGCCCGTCAGCCATGACGATCCGCCGCCGGAACAGTGGGAAGGCATTTCGCTGACCGAGCTGGAGCGGATGGAAGTCGAGACGGCCGAGATGGTGCGCCGCGTCGTCGTCAGCGTGGAGCAGTTCACATCGTTCCGCGGCTTCACATGGTGTCCGCTGGGCAGCCTGCACAAGCGCCTGAAGAATTTTGACCGCGGCATGACATTCCAGCGCGCTGTGGAATATCTGGTCGAGAACGAGGCGGCGGATGTCAACGAGTATGCCAATCCGCAGAGCGAGTTCCTGACCAAGGGGATTTCTCTGCGCACCGGATCGCCGATCGTCAGCCTGATCCTGAGCGAGCGCGATCAGTTCATCCGCCTGCTGCTCACACTCTATGAGCGCAGTATGGTCATCAGCGAGAACGGCATCCGCACGCTGGAGCCGAACACCCGCTGGAACTTTCCGCTCTGGTTCTCCATCATGCAGACGGAGAATGTGCTCAATGAAGTGCCGGGGCGCACGGGGCAGTATAACCTGTTCCGCACTCATCATACCGTGCAGCTCGTCGCCGACTCGACGCGCGACCCCGCCCTGCGGTCACGCGCATCCACTGCCGACGAGGATTAGGCATCCCTCTATCCGCATTGGCTGCGGGACTCAGGTTCAGGTAAACAGGACTGGCATGCCTGAGGTCTTCTGCTATAATGCCCTGCGAACACTCTTTTACACTGACCTGCGCGCAACATGACCTGTGCGTATGGTGTCCAGCCGATAGAAAGGCGAAAACGGATCATGGGACTTTCGAAGGATCAGAAGAACGACATCTTCTCAGCATATGGTCGGCACGAGGGCGATACGGGATCGCCGGAAGTGCAGATCGCAATGCTCACCACGCGCATTCAGTACCTGACGGAACATCTCAAGCAGCACTCGCAGGATCAGTCCTCGCGTCGTGGTCTGCTCAAGCTGGTCGGTCAGCGTCGGCGTCATCTGCGCTATCTGAGCAGGACGAACCCGGAAAGCTACCGGGAAATTTTGCAGAAGCTCGGCCTGCGCAAGTAATCGACGCGCCGCCGACAGCAAAGACAGGAAGTACAGAGCCAGACGGCTCTCATGGACAAGACAACACCCGGCTGCGCAGGAATTGGAACAAGCGGCTAAGCAGGCGCGCTTAGACGTTTTTTCCAGTCCCTGAGTGCCGGGTTTGTTCGTTTTTTGACGCGGTCACACTACGGAGGACAAGGACGGCATGGCAGGAATAGAAACCCCGATGGGGACAGTTCATCGCTACACGACGATGATCGGGGGCAAGGAAGTCCTCATTGAGACCGGCCGGCTCGCCGAGCAGGCGGGCGGCGCGGTGACAGTACAGGTTGGACAGACGGTGATCTTCGCCACGGCCACCATGAGCAAGAACCCCCGCGAAGGGACGGATTTCTTCCCCCTCAGCGTGGACTACGAAGAGAAGCTCTATGCCGCAGGGCGCATCCCTGGCAGCTTTTTCCGTCGTGAAGGGCGGCCGAGTGAGTCCGCCATTCTGATTTCGCGCGTGGTGGATCGCACGCTGCGCCCGCTCTTTCCGGAGAATATGCGCAATGACGTGCAGGTGATCCTGACGGCGTTCAGCCACGATCAGGAAAACCAGATCGACATGCTCGGCATCATCGCCGCCAGCACCGCCCTGATGATCTCGGATATCCCGTGGAACGGGCCTGTCGCCGGTGTGCGCATCGGCCTGATCAACGGCGAGCTGGCGATCAACCCGACCATCTCGCAGATGGAAAACAGCACGCTGGATCTGCGTGTATCGGGCACTGCGGCGGCGATCAATATGGTGGAATGTGCCGCCAACGAAGTCGATGAAGCCACGATGCTGGCGGCGCTCAAGCTGGCGCACGAGTCGATCCAGCCGGTGATCGAGCTTCAGAAGCAGATGCAGGCGGAGATCGGCAAGCCGAAATCGCCTTACGTCTCGGCCGATGTGCCGGAAGACGTGATGAACGAGATTCGCAGCCGTGCTTCGGATCGCGTTCGTCAGGTGCTGCTTGAGACCACGGATCGCAGCGGACGCAAGGAAGCGCTGGACGCGATCGAAAGCGAGATCACCGCTGATTACGAGGAACGCAACAAGAATGCCGCGCCAGAGGCGCAGGTCAATATGCGGCGCGTCCATGAAGCGTTTGAACTGGTCGTTTACGAGCAGGTTCGCCGCCGTATCCTTGAGGACGGCGTGCGCCCGGATGGGCGCAGCTTCACCCAGATTCGCCCGTTAGCCGCCGAGGCGGGCATCCTTCCGCGTGTGCATGGTTCCGGTTTGTTCAAGCGTGGGCAGACGCAGATCCTCACGGTTGCCACGCTCGGAACCCCGCGCGACTCGCAGGAGATGGACAGCATCGCGCCGGAAGAACGCAAGCGTTATCTGCATCACTACAACTTCCCGCCGTTCAGCACGGGCGAAGTCTACCCGCTGCGAGGCCCGCGCCGCCGCGAGATCGGTCATGGCGCGCTGGCAGAGGCGGCGCTGCGCCCGATGATCCCGCCGGAATCGGAGTTCCCGTATACCATCCGCCTCGTCTCGGAAGCGCTCAGCTCCAACGGCAGCACCTCAATGGGGTCGGTGTGCGGCAGCACGCTGGCACTGATGGATGCCGGTGTGCCGATCAAGCGCCCGGTGGCAGGGATCGCCATGGGGCTGATCAGCGATGGTGAAAAGGTCGCCGTGCTGACGGACATTCAGGGGCTGGAAGATCATTTCGGCGATATGGACTTCAAGGTTGCCGGGACGACGCAGGGGATCACCGCGCTTCAGATGGATATCAAGATCACCGGCGTCAGCGATGACATCATGCGTCAGGCGCTGGCGCAGGCGCGTGATGCCCGCCTCCAGATCCTGGATGTGATGCTGGCGGCTATCCCGGCTCCGCGCCCGCAGCTCAGCGAGTTCGCCCCGCGTATGACCACGCTGCGCATCAACCCGGAGAAGATCGGCGCGCTGATCGGCCCCGGCGGCAAGAACGTCCGCGGCATTCAGGATCGCACGGGCGTCAAGATCGACATCCAGGAAGACGGCATGGTCTTTGTGGCGGGTATCGACGCCGCAACAGTCGCTCGCGCGGTCGAGGAGATTCGCGGGCTGACCGAGGATGCCGAGGTCGGGCGCATTTACACCGGCAAGATCGTCCGCATCGAGAGCTACGGCGTATTTGTCGAGTTCATGCCCGGCAAGGATGGCATGGTGCATATTTCCCAGTTGGCGGATTACCGCATCGAGAATATCGAGAGCGAATTCCACATTGGCGACGAAGTCATGGTCATGGTCACCGACGTGTCGCCTGATGGCAAGGTACGCCTGAGCCGTCAGGCGGTGCTGGAAGGCTGGACGGCTGAGGAAGCCCGTTCGCGCGATCGGCGTCCGCCTGGTGGTGGTGATCGCGGGGGTGACCGACGCGGCGGTGGCGATCGCCGTGGCGGCGACCGTGGCCGCCGTGACTAGACAGCGAAGAAAGGAACCCGAACATGCAGGATGATGTCAACATCACGACGCTGGCGGAAACCGAGAATTACTCGGCGTGGAAGAGCGACGAACCCGATGGCGAGTCGGTCTATCATTTCGAGCTGGGGCAGGTGACCCTTCATCTGTTCCGGGAAGAGGCAGATGAGTTGTTCGATCTGATCGCGCAGGCGCGCAAGGCGCTTGGAAACCGCTGAGGCATGACCGAAGCATCACGTCTGATGCGGCTGCTGGCGGAGGCGATGGCGAAACATCTTCCGCCGAGCGCGTCGGCGCTGACACTGCTGGATATTTCAGGACGGATGGGCGCAGCGATGCGCTCTCTCCGTCCTGATTGCGTTCCTCACCCCGTCGAACTGGCGCAGGTGGAGGCGCTCGCACCCGACTCGGTGGACGCCGTGACCGGCGTCGGCGTGCTGCCGGAAAGCCGCTTGCTGGCAGCGCTTTTGCGCGCTCTGAGACCCGGCGGCCGGCTGATCTGGATTGACCCGGATGATTCCCCGGCTGATCAGCGGCTGGCGGATCTCGGCTGCCTGCTTGAAGACGCGGGTTACACGCGGATTCTCGTTTCTGCGGCGCTGGATGACGGGTATGTCGGCGTGCTCATCCGCGGCGAAAAGCCGCATACCACGGCGGACACTCATGCGCGGGTTCAGGTGGCTGCCGCGCGCGACGCCATGCAGAGCGATCTGTCCAGCTTTCGGGGACGGTTTGTGCATCTGCTCATTCGCCAGACGCCGAATAAGCCGGCATGGGCTGTGCAGCCGGGCGAACGTGTTCGCTGGGAAGCTGTCGCGCTCAGCATCGACGGCCGACCGGTGGCGCTGGCATTCAGCAGTCTGCCGAAAGCTGTCGCCTTCATGCAGCCCGCCGTGCTCTCCGGCGCTCTCCGTGATGTGCACAAAGTCGCCAAATTCAGCCGGGAAGCTGCCGCTGCCTGGAATTTTGACGTGTGGATCAATCCGCCGGATGATGCGCTGATCAACCGTTCGCAGACCCTGCTCGATATCGATCCGCAGACTGCGATCACGGGGGAAGAATGAGCGCGCATGCTGACGACTGAGACTCTTCGCTGGCTGATCACACCGTCGGGTGCAGCCCTGCTCGAACGTCTTGCTCAGGAAGACCTCAGCGATCAGCATCAGCTTCGCCTGCTGACTCTGCTGCGGCGGGACTATACGCCGTCTCAGGCAGGGGCCGCGCTTGAGCAGGCGCGGTTGCGCCTCACAGCCCGCGCGAAGTTCGGCGATCATGCCGCGCGGATGTTCTTCACGCGGGAAGCGTTGGAACAGGCGAGCCATCCGCTGATCCGCCAGATGCGCAGCCGCAGCGCGCATGGCAGAGTGACAGATGTGTGCTGTAGTATCGGCAGCGATACGCTGGCATTTGCGGCAAGCCCAGGGGTTTCCGCCGCTCTGGGGGTGGATCGGGATCCGCTGCGGATCGCCATCGCGCAGGCCAATGCCGATGTGCTCGAACTCAGCGCGCGCTTTGAGGTCTGCGATGTGACTTCGGCAGATTTTCAGCCGTCCGCTGATCTGATCTTTTTTGATCCGGCACGGCGTGATGCGCAGGGGAAGCGCATCTTTGATGTGGAGCGCTATCAGCCCCCGCTTGGACTGATCCGGCGCTGGCAGGCTGAACGAATCATCGCCAAACTTTCGCCCGGCGTGGACATGGCGCAGCTTCAGCCTTATGGCGGCGTGGTCGAGTTCATTTCGGTGGATGGCGACCTCAAAGAGGCGCTGTTTGAAGCGGGTGAAGCCGGAAACCTGACGACTCGCGCGCGCCTGCTGGGCGATCATGGCGCTGATCAGGTCTGGCAGCGGGAAGGCGCACCGCCTGATCAGGTGATCAGCCCTCCGCGTGCCTGGCTGATCGAGCCGGACCCGGCGCTGATCCGCGCTGGTCTGGTCGCCGACGCGGCACAGGCCTGGGGTGCGGCACAGCTTGATGAGACGATCGCTTACCTGACAGCCGATCAGTCGCCGCAGACGTTGTGGGCGCGTGCATGGCGTGTGGTAGACTCGCTGCCGTTCCATGTGCGCACGCTGCGCGCCTGGCTGCGCCAGCGCGGGATCGGCAGTGTGACGGTCAAAAAGCGCGGCAGCGCGGTGACGCCGGAAGCGCTGATCGCACAGCTCAGACTGCGCGGTGATGGGCGCTGTACGCTGGTGCTGACAAGGTTTCAGGGAAAGCCGATCGTGCTGATCTGTGAGGAACAACCAGAGGAGCGGGCTTTAACAACAGAGTGGGATAAATGACGTGCTTGTGCGGCAACAGGCATCCGCGCGCAGTGAGCTACAGCGTCAGGCATTCTTGAGCGTTCAGCGTTCGATGTTGTCTGCGATGAAAGGGTGCAGCGATGCTTGAGGTTCAGCGACGTGCAATGACCGGCGAAGCAGGGCGGCAGCAGCGTTGCAAGCGACAGGGAAGGCAGCGATTCACACCAGCGCGTCACTCAGCCCACTCTGTTGTTAAAGATCTGTATTCATCATAACAGCATTTC
>SZPD01000518.1 GCA_030263515.1 Anaerolineae bacterium CFX9
AGCCGCAACCTGGGCGAAGCGATGGTCGGGCTGAACGTCGAGAAAATGCCGGAGTCGGAACGGATCGCGCAGCGCGGCTGGTAAATTACAGCGGCTCAGTTCTGTCTCTGAAGGCGTGCGCCGGGGATTCCGTGCGCGCGCCTTTTTTATTCACCCAGCCCGGCGCGCATACGATAAAATCCGGAAGAATCTCTGCAAACGGGAGAAGAAGCAGATGCTCAGCCTTCGCCTCGATCAACGGACAGCAGTCGTCACCGGCGGTTCGCGCGGGATCGGCCGCGCGATCTGCCTGACGCTGGCGAGCCTCGGCGCGAGGGTAGTGTTCAGCTACCATGAGCAGGCTGAAGCCGCCCATTCGCTTGCTGCCCAGATCCACGACGCGGGCGGTCAGGCTGAAGCTCTACAGGCTGATCTGCGCGAGCCAGCCGCCGCAGACCGTCTGATCGATCTCGCGGCAGCCCACTTCGGGCGCATCGACATTCTGGTCAACAATGCGGCCGCCATGACCGACAGCCTGATCGCCGGCATGGACGACGAGATGTGGCAGCAGATGCTCGATCTCAATCTTACGGCGGCGTTCCGCTGCATGCGCGCCTGCCTGCCCCACATGCGCACCCGCTGCTGGGGGCGGATCATCAGCATCACATCACAGGCTGCCTGGACCGGCAGCATCCAGCATGCCCACTATGCAGCAGCCAAAGCCGGCCTCCAGGGGCTGACCTATTCGCTGGCAAAGGAAGAAGGCAGCCACGGGATCACGGTCAATCTGGTGGCTCCGGGGCGCATCATGACCGACATGATGGCGGGACGCGGGGAAGAAAAGGAACGCGAATGGCTGAAACAGACGCCGCTGGGGCGCTTCGGCGAGCCGGAGGAAGTCGCCGCTGCCGTCGCCTTTCTGGCCAGCGAGGCGGCCAGCTACATCACCGGCGCTGCGCTGCACGTCAACGGCGGCATGCTGATGAGCTAACTGGTCGGCAGGATCCTATTCCGGCACATCCGATCGTTCAGCCGGCAGTCGAATCCGGAACAGGCTGCCTTTGCCGACTTCGCTCGTCACCTCAATACGACCGCCGTGAAGCTCAACCACCTTGCGCGTGATCGCCAGCCCCAGGCCGAAACCGGGGGTGGTATGCGCCTCGTCGCTGCGCCAGAAGGTATCAAAGATATGCCCGATCGATTCCTGTGAAATGCCGATTCCCGTGTCCTCCACTTCGATGATCACTTCGGCATCCTGGGCAAAGGCACGGAGAAAAATCGGCGCGTCCGATTTGGAATAGCGCGCCGCATTCTCGATCAGATTCCGGATCGCCATGCGCAGGTGAGCCGGGTATCCGTTCACGACGGGGAGATCGAGCGCGATCGTACTGCGCAGCCGGTCGCCAATCTCCGGGAGAGTCCTCATTTCGATGCACAGTCCGCCAACCAGATCGGGCAGATCGATCGGATTCTTGTCGGGGTGCAGGGTTTCGAGAGTGACGACGGTCAGCAGCATCTCAACCAGTTTGCTGACATGGCTCACCTGCTGGGTGATCTGAGAGACTTTTTCCCGTCTGTGATCCGGATCTTCGATGCGCAGGATCAGATCTGCGCTCGAATTGATGATCGCCAGCGGCGTCAGAAATTCATGCGAGGCCGTGCGGATGAACTCAGTCAGCAGGTGCACGCGCTCCTGTTCCAGTGCCAGTTCAAGCGCCTGTTTTTCCGCCTGGCGCAGCGCCGTCACATCCCGCACGAAAGTGACCGTTTCATCCTCGCCGCTGGGAACGATGCGCGCTTCGAACTGCCGCAAGCCGCTGATGACTGCCAGTTCATACTCGTAGACGACCATCCGCTGATTGTCCAGCACTTCCTGATACAGGCGCATCAGCGTGTTCGCCATCTCAGG
>SZPD01000519.1 GCA_030263515.1 Anaerolineae bacterium CFX9
CCCACGGCGCATGAGTGGCGAGCGGATTTAGCTCGCCCCAGACCCCGTGAGAACCCTTCTGGTTACTCACGCCCGTTTCACGGGGTCTGGCGATGTCGCAGCGCCTCGACACTGCGACGGGCATGGCAAAGCCATGCACTGCTTTTTGTTGGGCTGTCCTACACGATGGGATGAACTGTCTCATACACCACCTCCTCACCACTGGGAACGTTTCATCCGCCGCGCCCGGCGGTCACTGTCGTTGTCTGACAGGGCGGGTTCAGTCGTTGATAGGACATCGCCATTAGTAGGTAATCTGGCTGTCGATGGCATGGCAATCCCGGCTGCACCATTGGCTGCCACATGCTGCACCAACCGTTCCAGATAGCCAGGCATCTCGTTCAGTGCGTCCCGTATCCATAAGGTGTCCTGCCGCACTTCCAGCAGTTCGGGAATAGTCAGCAGCTTGCTGCGGCGCGGCGGCTTGCCCAGATACCCCCGGATCAAGTCGCGTACCGCATCGCTGCGCTCCCCTTCATCAATCCCTTCCCACCAGTCCAGAATGTCGTTATCAGTGTCCTCGAACACTTTGAACGTAATCATCCGGTAGCGGCGTTTGCTCGTTTTACGCTTTGCCATGCTTTTGCTCTCCTCTGAGTGGGTCTTACCCGTATCACCCGTTGGGCTGACCAGTAAGACCCGCCTCTATATTGAACTCCTTACTTCCGGGCGCTGAAATGGGCGTAGTGCAGGTAGCCTCTGGCGTTCGCCATCTGCGCGTCCGGCACCAGCTTCGTCTGCGGGTAGGCTTCCACCACCTGCTCATACACCAGTTCCGCCCCACCGCCAGAAAGGTAGATAACATCCACCGTCGTGCCGCGCTGCCATTTCTCCGACAGCAGATTCAGCGTCGCGCTGCGGAGTGGGGCGAGAGCTTCCTCAACCTCATGGCTGTAATCTACTGGCTTGCCGCTGGCAGTGAAAATCCCCGTTCGCAAGACCTGCTCGACAATCCGGTGCGGCATCTTCTCGCGGTAATCCCGCTCCAGCATGGCGGCGATGCGTTCCTGAGCGGTGTAGACTCCGCTCTCGACGCTGCCGCTTTCCGCGTCCACGAAGTCGCCATCGTCATCCAAAATGATGTCTACTGTGTACGTACCCACATCCACCACCCCCGTCCGCATGTAGGTGTGATAGACATTGATCTCACCCTGCTCAGTCAGCATCATCGCGTAAGCTGAACCATACGGCTGTGGCATCACCATCACTTCGGTCACGTTGGCGATGACTTCGCTGGCATCCGTCTTGATGAGATGTTGACCCAGCAGCGCTTGCTTGAGTCCATTCGCATCCCGCATATGGTCAACCGGCAAACCGCTGCATAACCGCAGATGGATGACATCCCGCCCCGACACTCCCTGCGCCAGTTTGCCAATCGCGGCTTTCGCCAGACGCAGACGGAAGGTGTTGCCCATCGTCTTTTCGTTGGCGGTGCGACCCCGTAACCGCAGCAGTTCTCCAGGCGGAAGCTGCGCCAGCGCCAGATCACCGACAAACCAGGTTGAACCGTCTTCATCTGTAAGCTGGTCGCCGGGATATTTGGCTGCCAGCGCCTCCTGCTGGAACTTGATTTCACGGGCATGACCCGCCACCGATGGAAAAGCAATCGCGGTTTGATCTGTCACAACTTTGGTGACACCGTAGCCGATGTCCAACCCCACTGTGAGGATGCCGCCCGATGTAATCGCGTATTCTGATTTGTTCTTGTCTGTCTTCTGCTTGCTCATGTCTCCACTTCCTTATAAATGGGAAGGCTCATGGGTAAAAAGAGTGAAAGGCAACCAAATCAGCAATGAAAGCGGGCGAGACGCGCTTCAGATTACGACGGAATTCACACAAGGCAATGTA
>SZPD01000098.1 GCA_030263515.1 Anaerolineae bacterium CFX9
CGCTCTTACGGCAGGGGGGATTGACCCTGAAGCCTTTGTGAGCGATGTGATGGCGCGCGCGGCGGCGCGGCTGAATGTGCTGGTCGTGGATGAACGCATTACACAGGAACGCGCGGATCAGCAGTTGGCAGAGCTTGAGGCGCAGCTTCGTGAACGGCTGAACGCCGTCAATCCGGTAGGGGTCTAGCTTCTGTTGTCAGCGCGCAGCTTCTATGAACCCCTCATATTGTCGAGGGGTTCATTTTTTAGCTGCTGTGGAAACGAAACAGCGTCTCCGCGTTGATGCTCGTCGCCACGGCGATTTCCTCAGGTTCCAGCCCGCGCACCACCGCGATCTGATCGGCGACCAGACGCACGTAAGCGGGTTCATTACGCCTGCCCCGATAGGGCATGGGCGTCAGGAAAGGCGCATCGGTTTCGATCAGAAGGCGATCCAGGGGGATCGCCGCCGCGATCCGACGGGTTTCTTCTGCTTTTCTGTACGTCACAGGGCCAGTGAACCCCAGGTAAAAACCCAGTGAGACGGCGCGTTCCGCGTCTGACAAATTCCCGGAGAATGAATGCAGCACACCGGGCGCTGTTTTCAGCCTGCCGTCAAGTGTCCCTGCCCAACGCGCAAGGATGTCCAGAACGTCGGCGGCTGCTTCCCGATTATGGATGATCACAGGCAGAGCAAGTTTTGCTGCCAGGGAAAGCTGACGCTCAAAGACTGACCACTGCCGATCACGCGGGCTTTTATCCCAGTAGTAATCAAGCCCGATTTCCCCGACTGCAACAACTTTGGAAGATTGAGTCAGCCGCTCGGCTTCCTCAAAATCGCTCTCGTGGAGCGCGTTGGTGTCATTCGGATGAAAGCCCACTGCCGCGTGGATTTCGCTGTGCTGCTCTGAGAGATCAAGTGCCTGCCTTGCAGTGACGAGATCGACTGAAGGGATGATGATTTTCTCGACCCCTGCACTTTTTGCCCGCTGGAGCACGTCGGCGCGGTCAGCATCGAAGGCATCAAAGTTCAGGTGACAGTGGGTGTCGATCAGCTTCAAAGGTTGTGTTCTTTTTTCTGACTGTCGTAGTCGGCGCGAACCATCATTTCGACGAGCTGCTCGAAGTTCACTTTTGGCTGCCAGCCTAACTGCTGACGCGCCTTGCTCGCATCGCCGATCAGCAGATCAACTTCCGCCGGGCGCATGAATTTTTCATCCTGAATCGTGTACTGCCGCCAATCCAGACCGACGACGCCGAAGGCGATCTCAAGCAGGCTCTGCACGGTATGCGTGCGCCCGGTTGCGATGACAAAATCTTCTGCGCTGGGCTGCTGAAGCATCAGCCACATCGCCTCCACATAATCGCCTGCAAAACCCCAATCTCGCTGAGCGTCAAGATTGCCGATGCGCAGTTCGCTGGCAAGCCCCAGCTTGATGCGCGCGACGTTGTAAGTGACCTTGCGGGTGACAAATTCCAGCCCCCGGCGCGGGCTTTCATGGTTGAACAGGATCCCGCTCGTCGCGTGCAGGTTGTAGCTCTCGCGATAGTTGACGGTAATCCAGTGTCCGTACACTTTGGCGACGCCGTAGGGGCTGCGCGGGTAGAAAGGAGTCGTCTCCGTCTGCGGTACTGCCTGTACCTTGCCGAACATCTCGCTGCTCGATGCCTGGTAGAACCGGATTTCCGGGTTGACGAGGCGAATAGCATCCAGCATGCGGGTGACACCGATAGCTGTGACATCGCCCGTCAGCACTGGCTGTGACCATGACGCAGGCACAAAGCTCTGGGCAGCAAGGTTATAGACTTCGGATGGATTGGCTTCGCGCAGGACATAGACCAGGCTGGTCAGATCGGTGAGATCGCCCTGAATCAGCGTGATACGATCCTGAATGTGCTTGATTCGCTCGAAGTTGTGGGTTGTCGTTCGGCGAAGCAAACCATAAACGTCGTAGCCCTTATCCAGCAGGAACTCCGCCAGATAGGATCCATCCTGTCCGGTTATTCCGGTGACCAGCGCGCGTTTGGCTTGAGACATGGGTGAAATTTCTCCGATGGTGTGCGGACAAGCAAAGTCCTGCAAGCACGAGGCTCGCAGGACTTTGTGCTGTGTGGTTTTCCGGAATCAGCCGCCGGGCACCGGGTCAAGATTGGGATCGTCCTGACCCGTCGGGAACCCCGGAACGACCGGCGCGGTGTTGCCCGATGGCGTTGGGGAAGGCACAAATCCCGGCGGTGTGGGCGAAGCAACGAAGCCGAAGGGTGTCAGCGTCGGCGTGGCCAGCGGCGCGATCGGGATTTCGAGGATGTCGAAGCTGCGACCGTTGCGCGTCACGAACACGAACTGGCTGGAAACCCATCCGTTGATATTCTCGAACGACACGGCAAGCCAGTCTCCCAGCTCGGTGCGCCCGTTGACGACGAGCTGCGTGCCGCTCGGAATGAGCGCCAGCGACTCGGCATTCACATTCGGGCGACGGCGCAGATGCAGGTTGGCTCCCGGATCGAGCCTGACTTCGGCGATGATGGCATCACGGACGACGCTCTGCGTCGGCGCAGCGATGGGGGCAACCCCTGCGCTCACCGTGCCGCGGGTCGTTTCATCCAGCTCGATCAGCAGATTGCGGGCCGTCAGTTCCTCATACGTGGTGGGCGCATTGTTGAACGCCAGCGAGGCATACAGCGCGTTGATCCACCCGGTGACTGTGCCACCTTCAGGCGTCACATAGCTGACAAATACCCACTGACGGTCTTCGGTAACTCCTTCGAAGCCCAGGACAGTGCCAGCCGGAACGCGCGCCAGCGATTCACCCTGCGTTCCCACCGTGCGCCGGATATTGACGTTGACGCCGGGATCGAGGTTGATGACGGTGACGGTGACTACGTTCTGTCGTGCGCTGGGCGGCTGGATCGCCGTGTTGAACGCCTCACCTGCACGGTTGGATGGAACGGTCGGCAGGTCTGCCAGCCGCTGAGGACGCCCCTGCACATCGCTCACCACGAGATAGAGCGCGTTGACCCAGGCGTTGATCGATCCGCCATCCGGCGTCGGATAGGTGATGAACAGCCAGGTTTCGGCCGGGTTGAGATCCTGATTGGCTTCGAGCAGAGAAGCCGGATCGACTTCAGGTGTGGCGTTCGGGTCTGGCGTCGCGCCGACGGGTGGCGCTGGGGGACCCTGCCGCCCGTTCACTGCGAGAATGCTGCCTGATGGGGCAAGACCCAGCGAGAGCGCCGACGAAGATGGATACTGGCGAAGCTGGAGATTGGCCCCCGGATCGAGGTTGACGCGCGCCGCGGGCAGCAGCGGTCGGGTTGGGGCGGGCGTTGGCAGCGGCGGCACAGGTGTCGGCTCACTAACCACGACTTCGGATACGCTGACATCAACAGGCGCAGGAGTCGGCTGAACCGCAACTTCGACGGGCGGTTCCTCAATGGCGACAGTGGTCTCACCCGGCGCGCTGTCGATCGCCTGCGCGATGCTGGCGGAGGTCAGCAGTTTGGCGACGGGGTCGCCATCTTCACCTGCCACGACCAGAATGTCGTAGTAGACACCGCCGTAGATGCCGCCTGTGAGGGGGATGGTCTGCTCGACAGATCCGGCTGCCTGATCGACCGTCACCACGAGATCGGATACCTGTGCTGTAACAGACGCGGAGGCTGTCGAGTCAGCGGCGACATCGGTCACCAGCACATTGCCGCTGCTGAGGGCCACGCTGACAGCGGCATCACCGCCGAGCGCATTGATCACGTTCACGATCGCCGTGCCGGCATTCAGCGAAGCAAGCTGGTCATCATAACGGACGAGAGAAACCTGATCGACTGTGCCGAGCGCCACCGCGGTCACGCGGGAACCGGTGGTGACTTCAAGGACGCCGGTGAGCACGTCATCGACGCCGCCGGCTGCGCGAACGGCAATATCATGCTGTCCAGCGGGGAGGGCAATATACTCAGTGCCACTGCCCTCAAAGCTCAGCGAGGGGGCGATCAGCGCGTCATTGATGTAGATATCCACATCAGGCGCGCCAGCCACACCGTGGACGAAGCGCACAAAGCCATCCGTGGCGGCATTCGGCTCAGTAGCCGCGCTAAGCACGAGCGCGCGCGGCGTCGCCGTCGTGCCATAAGCGATCACCACGTAGGAAGTGCCCGCATTCAGCGCCAGCGGAGTGACCGGGATGATGGCACTGCTGACAGCGGCGCCTTCCGGAACAACAGCGATGGGATAGGTCAGGCTTGGAACATCCAGCGTCCCGTAAGGGATGTTGTAGACCAGCCCTGGAATGACAGGACGACCATCCTCAAGGATGACATCCACCGCCGGACCATTGGCAATTGCATGGATGGCGGTCAGGCGCGCCTTGCCAAAATCCAGCGGACTCAGATCGTCCGGAAAGGCCTGGAAACCCAGCGGGTTGGTGGAAGATGCCACCAGGATCTGGGCAGTGCCGCTGCCTGTGGTGATCTCCTGATTCCACAGCGGGGTTGTGACGCCGCTCTGGGTCACGGTGACACGGTGCGATCCGCCGCTGAGCGCGATATAGGCTGAAGCCTGCCCATAGGGCAGGGCGCTGACGGTGAGCACGCCATCTGTGTAGATATCAATGGCGGCAGCGCCGGGGACGACGTGCACAAAGCGTACCAGCGCTGGCGCTCCGGCTTGCCCAAAGGCAGGGAGCACAGCCAGGACTGCAATCAAAATCAGAGTGAGCGCCAGTATCGGCAGTCGTTTCCATTGTGAGCGCATAACGTTCTCCTTAGGTGCCTTCTTCCCACTGGCTCAGATAACGAGCCTGCTCGGCAGTCAGCGTATCGATGGTGACGCCCATCGAAGCCAGCTTCAGCCGGGCAATTTCTCGATCGATCTCTTCGGGGACGGTGTAAACCTGCGGCTGGAAGTTGTGGCTGTTCTTGATCATGTACTCGGCTGCCAGCGCCTGATTGGCGAAGCTCATATCCATCACGCTTGCGGGATGTCCTTCAGCCGCGGCAAGGTTGATCAGGCGTCCTTCGCCAAGAACATAGAGCTTTTTGCCCCTGACGACATATTCCTCGACGAACGGGCGCACGAGCTTGGGCGCGCCATCGCTCATCTCGCTCAGCCCCTTGAGGTTGATTTCGACGTTGAAATGACCGCTGTTGCACAGGATCGCGCCTGATTTCATCGCCGCAAAGTGATGAACATCCAGCACGTTGATATCACCCGTGGCGGTGACGAAAATATCGCCGATCGGCGCTGCTTCCGCCATCGACATCACGCGGAAACCATCCATGACAGCTTCAAGCGCGCGCAGCGGATCGACTTCCGTGACGATCACGTTCGCGCCGAGACCGTGAGCGCGGCTGGCGATCCCGCGACTGCACCAGCCGTAGCCCGCCACCACGACGGTACGCCCGGCAAGCAGGACGTTGGTGGCACGGATGATGCCGTCCATGGTGGACTGACCAGTCCCGTACCGGTTATCAAACATGTGCTTGGTATTGCTATCATTGACCGCGATGACCGGGAACGCGAGCGCCCCGTCTGCCGCCATGGCGCGCAGGCGAATCACGCCCGTGGTGGTTTCTTCCGTACCGCCCACGATGTCTTCAAGCAGTTCGCGACGATCCTTGTGAATCGTGCTGACAAGGTCTGCGCCATCGTCCATCGTGATCTGCGGACGGTGATCGAGCGCAGCGCGAATGTGATCGTAGTAAGTTGCGTTGTCCTCGCCCTTGATGGCGTAAACCGGGATTTCATAATGCGTGACGAGGGAAGCCGCAACATCGTCCTGTGTCGAGAGCGGATTGGATGCGCACAGCACGATATCAGCGCCGCCCGCCTGAAGCGTGTGCATCAGATTCGCCGTCTCCGTGGTGACATGCAGGCAGGCAGAGATGCGCACGCCCCGGAGCGGCTTCTCGCGCTCGAAGCGTTCCCGGATCATGCGCAGCACCGGCATTTCATGTTCCGCCCATTCAATGCGGTAACGGCCGCCCGTGGCCTGATCCAGGCTTTTTACGTGATGTTCAACGGTCATGAAGTCTCCTGAATACTCTCCGAAGCGGGAGTTTCCCCCCTGGTGAACGCGCGCATTGTATCATACGAAATTTACGTTTGTCTGTATGCTTTTTAGCCTACGCTGGCGGCTGAGCGGCTGTCATCGAGCTGTTCGAGAACGCCCTGATCGTCAAAATGCTGGCGAAAACGGCTGATAAATTCTGCTATCGTGAACCGGTGGGTTTGCGTGCCCACCTGTTCAAGTACATACGCTGCGCAGAGGGAGCCGATTTCTCCCGCCAGCTTCAGATTCCATCCCTGCGAGATTCCGCAGATCAATCCGGCACGATAGGCATCGCCCACACCCGTTGGATCCTTGATGCTGGGCACAGGAACGACGGGCACTTCAATGCGCTGGCCGTTTGTGTAGATATGCGAACCTTCCTTGCCCTGCGTGATGACGAGGATTTCCACCTGATCGCGAAGCTGCTCCAGCGTCAAACCGGTTTTGCTGGAGATCATGCCTGCCTCATAGGCGTTCACGACCATCAGATAAGCGCCGCGCATGCCTTCGAGCAGTTCCTCACCATTCAGGCGCGGGACCTGCTGGCTGGGATCGTAGATGAAACGGATGCCCCGTTCACGGCATTCGTTTGCCAGGTTTACCATCGCCTGAGGATCATTGGGAGAAATGATCACGAGATCGGGGTGGCCGGCGTAAACGTCCCGGATCCCGTATTCACGTGCATATGCCATAGCGCCGCTGTAAAACGACGCAATCTGGTTATTGTCGAGATCTGTGTTGACAAAGAACGACGCCGTGAACACCTCATCGATCTGGCGAACTGTGGAACAATCGACGCCGACGCGCTCCAGCCAGCGGCGGTAATCGCCAAAATCCCGGCCCACCGTCCCGAACAGTCGGGGCCTGAGGCCGAGCAGTCCCATCGTATAGCTGATGTTTGCCGCGACGCCGCCCCAGTGCTTGGTCATGTCCTCGACCAGAAAGCTGAGGCTGACCTGATGCAGGTTCTCGACGATGATATGGTCGGTGAACCTGCCGGGGAAGCGCATCAGGTAGTCGTAAGCGATGGAACCCGATACAATGATGTCCATACGTCGATCCGATCTTCATTGAACTGGATGTTTTAACGCGCGGCAGTATAGCATGTGGGCATCCGACTTTGAAGCTGGTATCCCCCTGACACGGAAGATTTAGACCTTCATGACACTTTTTGACCACCAGCGGCTCACCCAGGCGACTTTGCAGCTTCATGTCGAAGGCATACGCTCCGGTTTATACAGCGACAAATATTTTGAGAACGTCGTCCACGTGCTGGAAGGGGTTCGAGCGGCAGGCTATCGCTTTGAAGGACGAAGCTGGCGGGCTGATGAGCAGGGTGCTGATCTTTCCAACGTAAATGTGGGCGATCTGATCGTGGAGGCGCAGGTTTTCAACCGACGTGCGCCCTATGCCCTTGTGGCCGGGGTCGATGCGGCGCTGGTCATGCTTCGCTGGGCTTCCGGCTGTTTTGAAGGCGGGCAGTTTGTGGAAACATGGGCAGATCTGGAGGTTGAAGCCGTTGAGGATGGCGCGCTGACCCATTATGACGGCGACCCGGAAGAGGTTCAGCCTGTCCTGCGGATTCGGGGACGTTACCGCGATTTTGCCCTGTTGGAGACGACTATTCTGGGCGTTCTGTCCCGCGCAACCCGGATTGCAACCAGTTCCTACGAAGCGATAAAGGCGGCGGCGGGCAAACCCGTGCTGTTTTTCCCGGCGCGTTTTGACTTGCCGGAAACCCAGGCTGTTGACGGTTATGCATACTGGCTGGCTGTACAGCGGTACAATGCAGAGACGGGCGCAGAACGCTCGACACAGGCTTTTGTCAGCACGGATGCGCAGGCGGCATGGTGGGGCGGGCGCGGCGGCGGCACTGTTCCTCATTCGCTCATCGCGGCGTTCATGGGGGATACGGCTGAAGCGATGGCAGCTTTTGCCCGGCATGCCTCCCCGGACATTCCCCGGATCGTGCTGGCTGACTTTGACAACGACGTGATCTCCACATCACTGGAGACGCTCAGGCTGTATTTTGGGCATTATCGCCGGTCAGTGGAGCAGGGCGATCACGAAGAACAGCGCCGCTGGACTATGTATGCCGTCCGCCTGGATACCAGCGCCAACCTTCGGGACAGGTCGATGGAGCCGGATGGCCCACTGGGGGTCAGCCCTGAGCTGGTGCGGCGTTTACGCAAAGCGCTGGATACCGCATGGCAGAATTGGGATCTGCCCGATGAACAGACGGAGCTGGCGCGCACATACTGCGAAAATGTGAAGATCGCGGTTACAGGCGGTTTCAACCGCGATCGCATTCTCGAATTTGAGGCGGCAGAAGCACCCGTAGATATCTATGGAGTCGGCTCATCGCTGCTGCGCAATGACAGCAGCACGAACACCGATTACACCATGGATATTGTCAGAGTGTTGGTAAATGGGCGCTGGATCGACATGGCGAAAGTCGGGCGGCGCGCCAACGAGAATTCAGACCTGAAGCCAGTGGACCTCGGTTCACTTTAGGTGAGGCGCGGATGATGTCACACCATTCCGAGGACGATACCCCCAGAGATACAGCCAGACCCCAGTTTGTCGTCGGGCGCAGCGGCACGCGCCGCTATTCGCTGGCTGCATTGGTAGAGCGTGTGGTCGAGGCGTTTCATCTTGAGTACGATCCGGACTCGCCCACCATCCTTGAAGCGGACACGAGTGCCCGACGCCTGAAACTGATCGTCGATGTCGCCGATTACGTTTTTGCAGTTGAGTCGATTGTGCTTTTACAGGATGAGCGCGCCAGCATTATTGAACGCGCCTACAGCGAGCTGTTCGGGTACGGGCCGCTGGACGCGCTGCTTCTCGATCCGTCCGTCACCACGATTTCCATTCGCGGCAGCCGCCAGACTTCGGTGCGTTATGGCCATCGTGACCTGCACGTGATAGGGCAGATCTTTGATGATGATGAGCATTTGCAGCGCATTGTCGATCGCCTGCTGATCGATGCTGGTGTTCACGGCGCAGCAGACTCTGGCATGCTGGAGACCGGCCTGACGGTGCGTGACCGACGCCTGTGCCTGAACCTGATCCTGCCGCCTCTGAGTTATGAAGTGCTGGCGGATATTCGTGTTCACCCGGCTGAAGCGCCGTCGTTCGACTCGCTGGTCAGCGACGGCTTCATGTCTTCAGAAGCGGCCGATCTGATACGCAGGATCGTCCGATCGAAGTATGGGATCGCCATTGTGGGTGAACCGGAAACCGGCAAAACCACACTGCTGAATGCTTTGTGTTCGCTGCTTCCCGAAGCGCAGTCCACGATCTCTGTGGAACGCGCTGCTGAGCTACAGCTTCCGGCGGGGATGCGCAGACATGCTGCCGCATGGAATCGTGAAGAAAACCGCCTGGTGACGTTTGGCGAGCAGATCAGCAGGGGACTGCTGGACGCGCCGACCTGCCTGCTGCTGGATGAAGTGCGCGCTGATGAGCCACACGCCATTGCGCCGCTGCTGGATTTGGACGATGTGCCACGTCAGATCTGGGTGGTGCGCGGCGCCCCGGATGCCAAGCGCCTTCAGTCTGCGCTGGGGATGCTGGCGCGGCGCGCGGCGTATGGCGCTGGCGAACGTCTCGTTCACCGGCTTTATGAGCGGCTGCCCTTTGTGCTGACGGTTGCGCGCATCCGGGAACGCTTGCAGTTATTCAGCATCGCGGAATGGCAGGCGCGCGTAGACACAGATTACCCGGATTACGTCATGCTCATGCGGTATCAGGAAGGGCAGGCAAGATCAACAGATGCCCAGCCTGCCCGCTGGCTCGACTAAACCACGCCGACGTTCAGTTCAGACCTGTTCCCCCGCCACAGCCCGCTTGAGATTGATGTCAAACGGCGGGCGAACAATGCCGTTTTCCGTCACAATGCCGGATAGATACTGGTGCGGAGTCACATCGAAGGCGGGGTTGCGCGCCCTGAAGTGGGACGGCACAATCGGGTTGCCAAATGGAGCAAGCACTTCATCCTTGTCACGCTCTTCGATGGGGATCAGATCGCCATGCGCCAGATTGAGATCGACTGTTGAAGTTGGGGCGACGGTGTAAAACGGGATGCCGTGTTCCTTTGCGAGTACGGCGATCTGGTAAGTGCCGATCTTGTTGGCGAAATCGCCATTGGCGGCCACGCGATCAGCGCCCACCATGACGATTCTGATCTCGCCCCGGCGCATATAGTAGCCGGCGGCGGTGTCTGGCAGGATATCGTACGGAACGCCAAGCTGTTCCAGTTCCCACGCGCTCAGCCGAGCGCCCTGAAGCCGTGGACGAGTCTCATCCAGCAGCACGTGGATATGCTTGCCCTGTTCATGCGCACAGCGGATCACGCCCAGCGCCGTTCCATAGTCTACCGTGGCAAGCGCACCGGTGTTGCAGTGATGCAGCACCACATCCCCTTCATTGATCAGGGATGCGCCGTGCTGAGCCATACGCTGGTTAATGGCGACATCTTCATCAGCGATGCGCTGCGCCTCTGCCAGCAGGTAGGCGCGCGCCGCATCAACGCTGCCTGGCGCTGCTTTTTTCAGCCCCTCCATCAGCAGATCCACCGCCCATGCCAGGTTGACTGCTGTGGGTCGCGCCGCCTTCAGCACTGCCGCGGCTGTTTCCAGCTCGCCCATCAGCAAATTAATATCCGCAGCCTGACTCTTGTGGGCTGCAAGCGCCAGCCCGAACGCGGCAGACGCGCCGATCGCCGGGGCGCCGCGGACGGTCATATCAGTAATGGCGCTGGCGACCGCGCGGTAGTCATGCAGCTCAGCAAACGTGAGTTCCCACGGGATTTTCTTCTGGTCGATCATGCGGACGTGGTCACCCGCCCACTCAACAGTTCTCATCAGCTCTGTCCTTATACGCACACCATGAAGTTGAAAAGCGCCTGACTTGACAGGATAATCATCATGAGAGGCGAGTATAGCGTGGGTCAACCTGGAGACAAACATGAGCTGGATGCGCAAGAACGGCTACATGGCTTTTTATCAGCCCGAAAAGGTGGGGAAGCTCTATGTTCCGCAGACTGAGAAAGCGGTTAATCAGGGGCGTGGCGCAGGCGTGCCCCCTTCTGCCGATGATAAAAGACGCATCATCCTGCTTCTGGTTGATGCACAGGTTGACTTTATTCATGAGGATGGCGCGCTGAGCGTGCCCGGCGCAATTCCGGATACGCAGCGCACGATTGAATGGTTATTCCGCAACCTTGAACATATCACGACGGTTGCGGCCTCGCTGGACAGTCATTATCCGCTTCAGATATTTTCGACTGCCTGGTGGGTGGATAGGTATGGGGCACACCCAAAGCCGTTCACGGTCATCAAAAGCAAGGATGTCACGGATGGCGTGTGGAAGCCTATTTACGAAAAGGAATGGTCACTTGAATATGTCGAGCGGCTTGAGGAGCAGGCGAAGAAGGAGCTGATGATCTGGCCGTATCACACGATGGTGGGAACGCCGGGGCACAGCCTGACCCCCGCACTTTATGAGGCGATTTCATACCATGCCGCAGCGCGCCAGTCGCAGCCGGTATTCCTGAACAAGGGATCGATCGCCAAGACCGAGCACTACTCCATTCTGGAACCAGAGGTCAAGGTTCCCGATCATCCTCTGGGCGATGTGAATGTGGCGTTTCTCGATATGCTGGCGAGCTATGATCTGGTGTACATTGCGGGGCAGGCGAAAAGCCATTGTGTGCTGGAAACCGTTTCTTCGATGATGCGTCACTTCTCTGACAAGCCGGAAACCATCGCGAAGCTGCGCATCCTCAGCGATTGTACTTCCAGCGTGCAGCATCCAGAGATCAATTTTGACGCCCTGGCAAATGCGACGCTGGCGCGCTATGCGCAGCAGGGGCTGAAGCTGGTGCGGTCAACAGATCCGCTTGGCTGATCAGTCGCTCAGTCTGGGCCGGGCAGATCAGCGTAAAGAGGCTTTGCCTGCACGCGCAGACACAGCCTCTTTACGTTTATAGTTAAAACGGATTGTTACTGGACGATGCCGTTTGCCGCGTTGGTGACGGCTGCAAGGACATCAAAGCTGACGCTGCCACGGTTGAATTCCGTGCCGCCATAGTTGATCCACTGCATCGGCCCGTTGGCATAGCGCACCGCGATAGCCGGTGTACCCGTCACACCGAGGCTGCGCCCCGCGTTCGTATCGATGGTAACCTGGTTAGCGTTCTCGGTGCAGCTCAGCAGGGCGCTGTAGCTGAGATTGAGGCGCTGCGCAATTGTTCGCCCCGCGTTCTGTGTATACTGGTTGGTGGCTCCGAGATCGAAGAACAGGTTGTAGGCATCCCAGAAGGCTCCGGGCTGAAGCTCATCCACGCACTGGGCGATGCGCCCCAGGAACACGGTCACTTCGCCGCCTGCGGTTGGGAACATGCGGAACTCGAACCGTGCCCGCCCGGTTTCGACAAATTCCTTGATATAGCGCTGAATTGTCGGGTGATATTCCTGACAGTGAGGGCACGCCCAATCGGCAAATTCGACCAGCGTAATGGGGGCGTTCGGGTCGCCGATGATGAAGGCGCCGTCCTGCGTGCGCTGCGGATTCAGGCTGGCATAATCAATGCTGATATTGCTTCCCTGACCAGACAGCGCGATGACGATCACCAGCGCGACGATCACCACCGCGATGACGCCGATGATGATCAGCAGTTGATTCTGACTCATACCCCCCTTCGCCGCCGGTTTGGCTGCGCCGGACTTTGGTTTGACGTTGGTAGTCACGTTCCTGCTCCACAATTCATGTTTAAACAACTCGGATCAGCAAGATTGTAGCGGATTGCTGACAGACACTCAACGGACGATCAGACTGCGGTATGCCTTACGAAGTGAAAAATGGCTATGATTGAATGCGTTGGTTCATTTGCTGACGGGAAAGGACTCCGCGATGCGGATGGTGGATATTCTGGAAAAGAAACGTGAGGGGCAGGCGCTCTCTCCTGCGGAAATTTCCTACTTTGTCGAGGGTTATACACGCGGCGAGATACCGGACTATCAGGCATCTGCGCTGCTGATGGCAATTTTTCTCCGTGGGATGACGCGAGAAGAAACTGTTCATCTGACGCTGGCGATGGCGAACTCTGGCGATGTGCTGAATCTCGAATCGGTTATCGGCTATGCGGTGGATAAACACTC
>SZPD01000099.1 GCA_030263515.1 Anaerolineae bacterium CFX9
GTGTCAATCAGCCGTTGTTCCTGCGCCGCGCCTCGACGACGCTGGGCAGGCTGCCAATCCGGCTGAGGATTCGCGTCAGATGTTCCAGGTTGGTGATCTCCATGGTGACGCTGATCGTGGCAATATTCTGGCGAACACCCACGTTGACTGTGGACATATTTACTTTTTCATCGCTGATGATGGTGCTGATGTCCCGCATCAGCCCTTCGCGATCGTAGGCGATGATCTCAATCGGGACTGAATAGCGCTGTTCAGTCGAAACCTTGCCCCATGACACCTCGATCAGGCGCTCCATCTCGCTGTTGATATTAGGGCAGTCCGTGCGATGTACTGTGACGCCGCGCCCACGGGTCACAAACCCGATGATGGGATCCCCCGGCATCGGGTGACAGCAGCGCGCCATGTTGACGAGCAAGCCGCCCGTCCCCAGAATGCTGACCCCATTGGCAGAGTCAACCGTCAGGCCTGACGAAGGCGCGCGCGCCTTCAGAACATCCTTGTCGCGTTCTTCACGTTCCTTGCGCTCAACTTCCAGAATCTTGTTGGAGATCTGCCCGCCGTTGATGTCCCCTGCCCCAACAGCGGCGAGGAAGTCATCGACCTTTTCAAAGCTGAAGTAGCGCGCCACCGTTTCAAACTGCATCGAGTCAAGCACACCCAGACGCTTCATTTCGCGCTCAAGGACTTCGCGCCCGGAAAGAATGTGGTTATCGCGGTTCTGCTTGCGGAACCAGTGGCGAATCTTCGAGCGCGCGCGCTCGGTTTTCACGTAGCCCAGATTGGGATTCAGCCAATCCAGGCTGGGCCCGCCGCGCTTGGAGGTGATGATCTCCACCTGATCGCCGGTGTGAAGCTGGTGATCCAGGCTGACCAGACGGCCGCCCACCTTGGCCCCCCGGCAGCGATGGCCGATATCCGTATGGATGTGATACGCAAAATCGATCGGCGTTGCGCCCATCGGCAGATCGACGATATCGCCTTTCGGTGTGAAGGCGTACACACGATCCATGAAGACCTCATTCTTCATGGTATCGACAAATTTAGCGGCGTCATCCGTCTCGGCGGGGCCGAACTCCATCAGCCGCCGCAGATAGGCGATGCGCTGCTCAAATTTCTCATCGCGGGCGCGGGCGCTGCCTTCCTTGTAACGCCAGTGCGCCGCAATACCGTATTCAGCGTGTTCATGCATTTCCCAGGTGCGGATCTGTATCTCCAGCGTCTTGCCGAAAGAGTCGCGCACGGCGGTGTGCAGGCTCTGGTAGAAATTATCTTTCGGTGAGGCGATGTAATCATCGAACTCGCCGGGGATGGGACGCCACAGGTTATGCACCACACCGAGGACGATATAGCAGTCCGGCACGGTATTGACGATCACGCGCACGGCACGAACATCATAGATCTGCTCAAACGGCAGCTTCTTGCGATCCATCTTCTTAAAAATACTGTAGATGTGCTTGGGACGCCCGCTGATGGTGGCATTACGCACACTTTCATACGGATAAAGCTCTTTGCGCAGTGCGGCGATCACCTTTTCCATGTAGGCTTCACGATCCGCGCGCCGCTCATCGATGCTGGCGGCGATCATCTTGTAGGCGTCCGGCTCCAGATAGCGGAACGCCAGATCTTCCAGTTCCCACTTGATCTGCCAGATGCCAAGCCGGTTGGCGAGCGGCGCGAAGATGTCGAGTGTTTCCTGGGCGATCTTGCGCTGCTTCTCACTGGTCTGATAGCCGAGCGTGCGCATGTTATGGAGACGGTCTGCCAGCTTGACCAGCACGACGCGAATATCATCGCCCATCGCCAGCGCCATCTTGCGGATATATTCCAGCTCCTTATCCGCAGATTTCGACTTCCTGTTATCCACCTCGGATTTGATGGGCAGATTCTTGAGCTTGGATACCCCATCGACAATGCCAGCGATCGGGCTGCCGAACTCGCGGCGGATCTGATCCAGCGTGATCGGCGTATCCTCAACAAGGTCATGCATCAGCGCAGCGGCGATGGCTTCGGCATCCAGCTTCATCTCCGCCAAAATACGGGCAACAGCGACACAATGGGTAAAATACGGTTCACCTGACTTGCGAAACTGCCCGGCATGACCCTCTTCCGCCCGATGATAGGCACGTTCGATCAGCGCTCGATCATTAGGAGAGAGATCAGGAATCAGTTCGAGAAGGGCATGGAGATCGGTGACGACCGAAGCAGTGTTCATTCAGCGGTACTCCAACAGCTTTGACGGGCTGCGTTGGGATCTTTAACGTTTGTAGAATACATTGTATACCGTCCATATCAGAGTCGCATAAATTTCGGGTAGGCACAGCCTTATGAGTAACGACCTGCTTTCAGTCGAAGAAGCGCTCGACCGTATTCTGCCGGATTTTGCCCCTCTGCCGGCAGAACAGATCGCGCTGGAGAGCGCGCTGGATCGCATTCTTGCCACAGACATCATCGCTGAGGTCTCGCTGCCGCCATTCGCCAATTCGAGTATGGACGGTTTCGCCGTCCGCTCCGGGGATATTGCAGATGCAGCAGCAGATCGCCCGGTTCAGCTCATGCTCGTGGAGGACATCCCGGCTGGCAAAGTGCCACAGCGCCACGTGGAGCAGGGACAGGCGGCCAGAATCATGACCGGCGCGCAGATGCCCGACGGCGCAGATACCGTTGTGCCTGTGGAAGCAACCGACCAGCAGTTTCGCGGCGGAGATGCCGGCGCACTGCCTGAAATGGTCACTGTTTTTAAATCATCCCGCGCCGGGGATTACGTGCGCCCTGTCGGCGAAGACATCCGGGCAGGTGAAGTGGCGCTCAGGGCAGGGACACAGATCAGCCCGGCTGCCATTGGCATGCTGGCTGCCCTGGGATACCCCTTTGTGCCCGTGACCGGGAAGCCGCGTGTCGCCATCCTGAGTACCGGGGACGAGCTGATCGAACCGGATGAACCCTTCACGCCGGGGAAAATTCGCAACAGCAACAGCTATACGATCGCAGCGCTGGTTCAGGCATACGGTGGGATTGCAATGCGTTTTCCGACGGCGAGGGATACGCTGGACGATGTGCGCAGGATCTTCTCCGACGCTGTCGCCGCCCGACCTCACCTGATCCTCAGCAGCGCCGGCGTTTCGGTAGGAGCGTTCGATCTCGTCAGAACGGTGATGGATGAGCTGGGCAGCATTGGCTTCTGGCGCGTCAATGTGCGTCCGGGCAAACCGCTGGCATATGGCAGGCTTGGTGGCATCCCCTTCTTTGGATTACCGGGCAACCCGGTCTCGGCAATGGTCACGTTTGACCTGTTCGTCCGTCCGGTGCTGATGCGCCTTGCCAACAAACCTGACGCTTATCCCACGATCACCGTGACGAACGGCGAAACTTTCCGTTCGGATGGTCGGCGGAGCTATATTCGTGTTACACTAAAGCGTAATGGCGATGTGATCGTCGCCTACCCGACTGGCACGCAGAGTTCCGGCGCGCTGATGTCGATGGTGCTGGCAGACGGTCTCATGATCGTGCCCGAAGGCATGAAGGAAGTGCCGGAAGGCACGGAGCTTTCCGTCCGGGTTCTGAGAAACATTGATAGTCGCAGCGCGTGACTGAAGGATTCAAAGCGATGACAACATATGCAGATGCCCAGGTGAGCACACAACCTGTGCAGCAGCGGCGTTTTACGCTGTGGCACGCCAGCATCGTGGTGCTGATCTGCGCGATGCTGTTCGCAGGTTATCTCAGCATTGTCAAGCTGACCGGTGGGCAAATGGTCTGCGTCGAGAACAGCAGCATCTTCGACTGCAACCGCGTTGAAAACAGCCGCTGGGCGTGGTTTATGGGCATTCCGACGGCGCTGGTCGGGTTTATCTGGTATTCGATCATCATGACGGTGCTCATCAGCGAAAAGCTGGTCCCTCTGATGAAGCGCAGCGGCGTGGTCGTGGTTTTCGGGCTGGCGCTGTTCGCCTTCACGTATCACTGCTATCTGACGATCACGGCGATCACAGTCATCGGCGCACTCTGTCCATGGTGCATTGCTGCGCATACGTCGATGACCATCTTCCTCATCCTGACGACGATTCGGCTGGTGCGGCATATCCGTTCAGGCGGGCTGGCAACAGGCGCAGCCTGAAGCATCTCACAATCAGTTAGCAAGAATCAAAAACCCTGCATCATCCTGACGCAGGGTTTTCTGTTTGTTCCTACCGGAGCTTGGCTGCTATTTCTCGCCGCGAAGCGTCCGCTCGAAAACATCCTCAAGATCATGCTGGCGACGGTCGCGCTTGTTGTACTTCTGATTGCGCTTGTCCCACTTGGCCGGGATCACCTTGCCCGTCGGCTCATTCTCGCCCGCGCGGCGGAAAGCAAGCTCCATGGCGGTCGGCAGCTTCTCCTCAGGCACATCCTCGATCTCGACGCGCTCCGGGCGTGCCGGGGCTTCAAGCGCCTTCTTGCTCAGGTCGATGCGGCGCAGCTTGCTGTCCACATTGATCACCTGCGCGGTGATCTCGTCGCCTACCTTGACGACATCCGACGGCTGGTTGACGTATCCGGCAGCCAGTTCCGAGACATGGATGAGCGCTTCTCGCTCAGCGCCGATGTCCACAAAGACACCGAACTTCGTCAGCCGCGTGACCTTACCCGTGACCGTGGAACCGACCTTGAGATCGTTCCAGGTGACAGCGGGCGGCTTCGAGAGGGACAGGGCGATGCGCTTGGTGTCCTTCTCAACCTTGAGCACATAGACAGTGTGCGTCTCGCCGACCTTCACCACATCCTCAACGTTGCGGACATTCGGTTTGCCAAGCTGCGAAATATGCAGCAGGGCATCGGTTTTGATACCGATATCAACAAACGCCCCATACAGCTCGATTCGCTTGATCGTTCCCTTCAGTTCCATGCCGACCTGAAGATCGTCAATCGATGTCGGCGCTGCTGCACCGTTCGCTGTGGTAGTCACTTCTTCAGTCATCTTCCCCGCTCCTTCTCGTGTCAATGTTCGTCTGTCACCCGCCCTCTGAAGGCGTCGGTGTGAGAGTTACGCTCGGTGTCAGTGCATAGGTGCTTGATGCGTAGACCTGGAAGCTGTCCATGCCCGCCCACACATTCAGGTTGCTGGTTTGCAGCAGCAGATCCATATCGCTCTGCTTGAGGTACAGCACGCCCACCAGTTCGCTGCTCGCGCTCAGGCGGCCGGTCGTCTCGCCTTCAACAAAGGCGTACACCACCAGCGGAATTTCGGGATAAATCAGATTCATGATCGCCTGATTTTCGGAAAATGGGCTGCCCACCAGGTAAGACGGCTCACCCCAGCGATCGATCAGCTCTCCGAGTGTGGTCGTAGGAGCCAGACGCATGAACAGGATATCGACCTTTTCGCCAGTTTCGCTGAACATCTGGCAGCACGGCGCGCCGCCTGCCTGCTGAAATTCCGCGACGATAGCGCCGCTGGCTTCGTCTTCCTGAATCTGGGGTGCATCCAGATCCGGTTCATCTTCAAGGATGGCAAGCGCATCACGCCAGCTCGTCTCGCCCGGAACAATGCCGCGCCAGCAGGGGGCTTCGCACGGTTCACCGGTGAGCAGGCTTTGATCTTGCAGAAGTGAATTGTCGCGCAGTTCAGGAGGGGGAGAGCAGGCGGCAAACACAAAAAGCAGGGCGAGCAACCCTGGCACAATGAACCGAGATTTCATGAGCACGACACTTCCATCATTGGCTGAGAATTCGATGCCTCCGGGGCGAAACTGAACGCTCGCCCCGAAGGCTGTCTGGCGGGTTTAAGTCGCCTCTAATTGCGCTGCGTCAACGTGAGCTGGTACGTGCCCGTAGTTCCACCGTACAACGCACCATAATGGGTTGCAATGATAATGTACTGCCCGTCCTGTGGCAAGGTGAAATCAGCGATGAGCGAATTGGTGTTCTCGCCCGCCACTGCATCATCGTTCTCTGCCACCAGGTTGCCGAGCGGTCCGATCAGATACAACGTCGGGTCAAGCGTGCCGGAGGTGTTGTTCATGGCGATGTTGACCACCTGCCCCGCCAGCCCCTGGAAGAAGTAAACATCGAACTTGTTATCTGGTGTGATGGCATCGAGCGCAGGTTCACCCGGAACCAGCAGCCGGGCATTCTCAAGCTCACTGGCATAATCGAGTGTTTCGATACCGCGAATGATGCCCGCAGCGCTCGGCTGAACTGTGCCATCCGGCAGGATCGTGAAGCTGGTCAGGTAGCGCTCGTTGGGCAGCGGCTGTGCGACATCGGAGAAGACCTGCCGACCATTGACGTTGATGAACAGGTTGAAAGACACCGGCGTCGTATCGCCACATTCATTCTGATACCAGACCTCAACCTCATACGAGCCGGGGCGCGGCGTGATCGTCGTCGGCCAGTAGATGTAGGAGAATGGCGCGCCTTCGCTCACACGACAGTTGACATTACCCTGTGCTGCCAGTTCGCCGCCGCTGCGCACCTGCGGGATGTCATCGTAGATGGCATCGCCGTTGGGATCGCGCACCAGAAGCTGCAAGTCGGCATTGGTACGCCACAGCAGGCGCACCTCGATCGAACCCGGCGGCAGATTGAGGAACTCAGCGGGCAGATCGCTCGGCTGGCTGACCACGCTGAGCACAAAATCGCCCTCTGTGCCGCCAATCGCCTTAGCATAGCGCGTTGCAACGATCGTGTACGTCCCTGCGCTCGGCATCAGCGCATTGTCGATCTGCGAGTCGGTGAAGCCCTCTGCAAGGTCATCATTGGCGCGGATGATATTGCCCGCCGAGTCAAGGATGGCGACGTAGGTATCAAGGCTGCCGGATGTTGCCTGAAGCGCCACCGTCACCAGGTCATTGGCATTCGCCTGGAAGGTGTAGGCAGCATAGGTATTCTGATTGGTGATCGTGCCGAAGACCGTCTCGCCGATGTCGATCGGGACGGCGCTGGCCAGAATCTGGCTGGCGGGCGCGGGCAGGATCTGCTCATCCGCCAGGCCTGACTGCCCGGTGAACGCCGCTGTACCGTCTGCATTGACGACAAACGCACTCACAAAGACATCGCCTGAACGAACCGTGCCCGTCAGCGGAGCCAGCAGACGCCCGTCCACCGTCACCTGAATGGTGAAATCGACCGGAGTGTCTCCGGAACAGGCCTGCTGATAGTAGACGATGACTTCATAGCTGCCTGTCGGAATGCCGCCGGACGACCATGCAGCCGTCTCAGTGGCAGGCGAAGTCGCCACTGCGCATCCCTGATTGACGTTCGGGCTGAGCGTGCCGCCGCTGTTCACCGACGGTGTGCGCCAGTAGAGTGATCCACCCACCGGATCGCGCACTTCGAGATCAAGATCGTCACTCGTGTTCCAGTTCAGGGTCACCGACAAGCCGCTGGTCGTGAGAAGCTGACCGGGCCCTGCCGCCGGCTGCGGTGTGACCTCAGCCGGGATCGTCACGGCAGCGTCAAACGTTGGCTCCGGCGTGGGCGACGGAGTTTGTGTGCCGCTCTCGATCAGATCGATGACGAGCGTGAATCCGACCACTGCCACCGAAGCCACCCCACCCGCCTTGAAAACGGTGATGTAGATCAGCCCGGCTTCATCCACAGAGACAGCTTCGGTCACTGTCTCCCCGGCAGGTTCAGAATCGACGGACTGCGCCAGCAGATTTCCGCCAGCATCAGTAATTGCGACTGCCAGCGGCACACCGATGGTGTTGGTCGCCGTGACCGAGAAGGTTTCGTCTGCTGCGGCGAGATAGGTATAGACCTGGATGATATTTGCAGCATCGAGCGTTCCCGTCACAGGTTCGCCGGGAACGAGCGCACGATCCTCCTGCGCCATTGCCGTAAACGGCAGTACGATCGTGACGAACGTGAGGATAAACGGCGTCACATGCCGCCAAAGTCGTGCGCGCATGAGAGCATAGCCTCCTGTAGTTGCCTTGCGAAATTCGACGTCCTGCTGCGGACGTACGGAAAGTAGTGTAAACGATATGGAAAGTGTGCGCTATGGATAAACCTGACGGTTAGGCAACGCTCCGGCAGTTCAGGCGGCTCAGCCACCGCCTTCCTGCGTCGGCGCTGGCGCGCGCCCCGCAGCCAGTTCAACAAACGCTGTCGTGCCTTCGACCACGGTGACAAACTGGCTCACGCGCTCGCCGCCAATGGTGGCGATGACTTCGTAGCGACCGACCGGAACATCGCCAACGACAAAGTTTTCCTGCCAGATCGGATCGCTGTTCACGTCAATGACCGATCCCTGGAAAATATAGGTGGTCGTTGTATCGGTCACCAGCCCGCGCGCAAATTCCCGCACTGTCACATCTGTATCGAGCGCCAGGTTGCCGCTGCGATCCAGCACACGCCCGGCGATCACACCGGTCCCCACATACGGAACCATCCACAGCACGGGATTGTAGGTCGAGCCGTAGAAATCATCGCCCATGCGCACTTCAAAATGGACGTGAGGACCGCTGACTCGCCCGGTATTGCCCACCAATCCGATCGGGTCCCCTGCTTCCACATACTGCCCTTCCGTCACCAGCACAGCGGAAAGATGCGCGTAAATCGTCCACAGCGGCTGCCCGCGATACCCGAAATCATGCCGAATCTGCACCACATTGCCGTAGCTGGAAGTCTGCTGGAATCCATCACGCGCCCATGTCACGAAACCCGATCCGGCAGCCCGCACTGTCTCGCCGATCGGATTCGGCATGTCGATCCCCGCGTGGATGCGCCACAGATTTTCGGGGCCATCCGAGCCGTAGGGATAGTAGAACAGTCCCTGATTGTTGGCATTCGAGTCCACCGGGCGAACAAACCAGTAATGATCGCGCCCAAGCGGATCGCGCGAGATCGGCGGGACCAGCGGCGGCGGACGCCACTGCTGCGGAGCCTGCGTCACATAGACGGATGTCAGGGGGATATTGGTCATGAGCAGTTCCGGTGTCGGCGCAGGGCGCGTCGGCGTGACTGCGGACGCCACATTAACCGTGCTGCCGCCGCTTCCCACCAGATCACCGGCTGCCAGCGGGGCATTGGGCGATGTGTTCGGGATCGGCAGCGTGGGCGGGATGAACGGCGCTGTCGGGATGGCGACGGTGGGCAGCGGGGTGCTGTCGCTGCCGAAACCTTCCTGCAAAATCGCCTGCCAGCTATTCGTATCAGCGGTCGGCTCGGCAACAGTTGGCACGATCACCCGCAGCGGAGGCGCGGGCTGCGCATTCTGTGAGAGGATGTACAAAAACCCCGCCACGGCGACGATCACCAGAATCAGCGCCGGAATTGATCCCTGTCTGCCCATCATCTATTGCATTGCCTCGTCTCAGCCTTCACCTTCAGGCGGTGCTGCTTCGCCCGCTTCGCCGCCCGAATCCGGCGGCGCAGGAACGGGTGTGGACGGAATGACCGACGGCACGATCGTGAGCGCAGGAGCCTGCTGGGTCGGCGCAGTGATGGGCTGGGCAGTCGGCGCAAAATTGACAAGCTGGCCTTCAGGATAGATCTCGCGCATGGCAGAGTACCAGTCCAGCCCGCCGGTCTTGCGGAATGACCAGTAGTTGATCGTCAGGACATTGGCACGCCAGTCGCTGCCGGCAGGCACACGCATCCAGCCAAAGTCCTCGGCAAGCTGCGTCAGATCGACGTAATAGCCAGCCGGAACCTGACTGCGGACACGGCCACCCTGATCATAAGCCTGAACATCTCCGGCGGTACGCGCGGCAAAATCCCACGGAAGCCGTCGCAGCGGCTCGCCGAGCTGGCCGTTCTGTGCGTTATCCGCCACGCGCACATACAGCCGCCAGAACGTATTGACGCCGAGATCCTCACGGACGACCTCCAGCGGCGGGGGGAACCCGGCGATCGAATTGCGCGTGATCGCGAAGGCACGCCCCGTCATCAGCCAGTTGCGGCGTTCCTCACCCGGCTGCGGCGGACGATCCAGCGCCCAGAAGGCATCATCTAGACGACCGAGAAAATCTCGTCCCGTCTGCTCGACCACCATCTCACGCAGCGCATTGAACGAGTCGTTGACCCGATCGCTGAGCGCCGCATTATCGGTAACCACGCCGGGAAGCGGCTGAAGCGGATACGGCGGATCCGTGGCGCGTTCATTTTCCTGCTCAATATAGAGCGGCTCGGTGGATGCCGGTGGCAGCCCGCCGCTGTTCACCAGCGCGGGGGGCAGCGGTGTGCTTGTCCACACCGGTTGATAGCTTCCCGGCGGAACCGGCAGAATAGGCAGCCCAACGGCAGCGCTGGCGTATGGGAACGCGGTCAACTGGGTGGCATCGAACGAATCGACCGTGAAGATCAGGCTGGATCCGTCTGGCGACCATGAAGGTACGCGCCCAAAGCTGAGCACCTGGGGCGCGCCCGCCGGGTCAGCAACGGATTTCACAAACACCTTGTGCGCGCCTTCATCAATGGCGCTGAAGGCGATCAGGTTGCTGTTGGGATCAGGGAACCACGCCGCATGATCTTCATTCCGCAGCGGCGTATTGGTCACATTAACGACCGACTGGTCATCGAGCGAGAACACGTAGATATCCTGGACACCGCCGCGCAGCGAAGTGAAGGCGATGCGCCGTCCATCAGGCGACCATGCCGGCGAGAAATCCGGCGCGTCGCTGTTGCCTGGCAGCCGGATCGGAGCCTGGGTTCCGTCCACGCGCAGCACATAGATATCCAGGTTGTTCCCCTGATAGCTCTCGTAGGCGAGATATTCTCCATCCGGAGACCAGGTGGGCTTCGCCTGAAATGAGAGGTCATACGTCATCCGGGTGGAAAAGCCGGTCGAAACCTCGTAAATATAAATTTCCCAGTTCCCGTCCTGGCGCGATGCATAGGCGATCCGTCGTCCGTCGGGCGACCATGCCGGATCGCGTTCATCGACCGGGCTGTTGGTGATTCGGATCGGCGTTCGGCTTCCCACCGGAACCGCCCAGATATCGGTTTGCGCGCCCTCGCGCACGGTGTAAGCGATCGCCCCGCTGGCGCTGAGGATGTCGGGCAGCGGCGTCGCTGTGGGTACAGGCGTATTGATCTGCGCGATCAGCGGGTTAGACGCCGTAGGCTGGGCTGCCGTCACGGGTGGGGCCAGCAGATCGGGGTTGAGCGGGCGCACATCTGCGGCTGCAAGCGGAAGACTGCCGGTTCGTGCCGGGTTGGTCGCATACAGGATCGCGCCGATCAGCGCAACCAGCAGGATGACGGTCAGCGCGCTCAGCACGCGGTTCTGCCGTTTGAGCGGATCTTCCGTCAGGACGGCTTCCATCTCACGGCGAGCCGCCCGCCGTGCCATGGCGTTGCCCGCACCCTGCCGCGCAGAAAGCGATGCCTGCCCCGTGGCGCGCAGGAGCAGATTCACCAGGAATATCCCAACGGGACGGAACGGCCGCAGGATGAATGCCAGCACACTCCAGATCGCCAGCAGCCCGGCGATCAGCGTATGCACCAGAACGGCAATGCCGTCCAGCGTATAATCCACCAGCGCCACGCTGCCCTTCAGCAGAACGACGCCGAACTTATCAGTTATTCGGTAGGTACGTGCCAGCATTCGCTGTTATGGTCCCAGGTTTTACGCGACACACCGTAGGAATTGTAGCCACATTTGCCAGCGGGGGCAATTGATGTCCGTGCGGCTGCCTGAATTGACGCTCATTCCAAGCTGGTGTAATGTTGTTGTACCAGTAGAAAGATGAACTCATTAAGTTCTACGCTGTGCAGGCGGAGGGGGCATGTCATGGGCAGATCGCGTTTGGCTTGGCTGTTCGTCCTATTGACTCTGGCGGGGGTGCTGGGGCACAGTGTCGTACTCGCCCAGGAAAATACTTATGTGATACAGCCCGGCGACAGTCTGTACCGCATCGCCGTCCGCTACGGCTTGACCGTCAGCCAGCTTGCGCAGGCCAACAATATTTCGAATACATGGCAGATTTACGCCGGGCAGACGCTGATTATCCCCAACCCTGACGGGACTGTACCGGGCACTGCCGCCGAGTCCATCGTCGCCTACGAAGGGGGCACGCCGCTCTATCATACCGTCCGGCGGGGCGACAATCTGGCGTCGATCGCGCGGCGCTATAGCCTGACGGCCGATCAGCTCGCCGAAATGAACAACATCGTCAACCCCAACCTGATCTACGCCGGTCAGCAGCTTCTCGTCGGCATGCAGATGGGTACAGAAACTGTCGTCCCTGCTGCCGTGGCGAGCGCGGCTGAGCTGGTCGCCGCGCCGGTTGCCGAACAGTTCACCGGCGGCGAAACACAGTTGGTCGAGCGGAGACACGTCGTTCAGCCGGGCGAGTATCTGTCTCAGATCGCCGTCCGCTACGGCGTGCCGTGGACCGCGATCGCGCAGGCGAATAATATCTACAATCCCGACACGGTTTACGCCGGGCAGTCGCTGATCATTCCCGGCGCTGCGCAAACGGTCAGCGCAGATGGACAGGTGATGGTGACGTATGGGCTGGATTACGTGCCGGCGGCTCCGCCAGCGCCTACCGGTATCGGGCGCGAAATTCTGGTTGATCTGAGTGACTCACGGGTCTATGCCTACGAAAACGGCATCCTGGTACGCAATGTGATCGCCTCGATGGGGCGACCCAACACGCCGACGGTTCAGGGCAATTTCACCGTCCAGCGGAAGTATGTCTCTCAGGCGATGTCCGGTCCCGGCTACTACCTGCCGGATGTGCCATACATCCTGTACTTCTATCAGGGATACGCGCTGCACGGCACGTACTGGCATAATAATTTCGGACAGCCGATGAGCAACGGGTGCGTCAATCTGCAAACCCATGAAGCCGAGTGGTTCTTCAACTGGGCAGATGTCGGCACGCCGGTGCGCGTTCAGGCCTGATCGCCCGCAAAATCAGTAAAAGAGGGCTGTTTCAGCAGTGGAACAGCCCTCTTTGTGTACTGAGCATCCTGTAACCGCCGTTAATCCTGTGTCGCCTGTGGCTGACCGCGCAGACCGAGCGTGTCCGCTTCTGCCTTCATGGCGTCCAGCACTGTCTGGATATGCGCGTCCAGATCCACGCCCAGCGCCGCCGCTGCGTGTTCGATCTCCTCGCGGTTAACCGGCGCGGCAAAGAGCTTGTCCTTCCACTTCTTGCGCACACTCTTCAGCTCAACATCGAGAATGCTT
>SZPD01000100.1 GCA_030263515.1 Anaerolineae bacterium CFX9
CCGATCAGCGTGAGCAAGCCGACGACGATGACGAGGCTGGTGGCGAAGATGGTCAGAAGGCGTGCCATCAGCTAGATCCCCACCCCAAGCGCATCGCGCAGCAGCAGGGCTGCCGCCGCGATCAGCCCGATGATGATCAGCCAGCGCAGCGTGTCGAGCGCGAGCAGCGCGCCCGCATCACTGCTGCGATCACCCAGATAGGCGCTGGCGAGAAAGACTTCTTCACCGATCAGCGGATGAGTCGCCATCACCCAGGCGATCGCCTGCCCCTCAAGCTGATCGCTGGCGGCGATGGAAGCGGCACGACGGCGGCGGGATCCATCCAGGATCAGCGCCAGTTCCATGCCGAAGCTGCCGATCAGGATATCGCCGGAGGCGCGCGCATTGCTCGCTGCGCCCGTCAGCGCGGCGGCGAATGCCAGAGAGCGCCCACCCGCGGGATACCAGTGGACGTTACCTCTTTTCAGCCGTGCCAGCCGGTCACGTTCGCGGAAGGCGCGCTGGAGGCTGCCATAGCCGAGCATGAGCGCCGTCGGATCGCTGAGCGTGATGAGCGGCGTCACCGAACCGGTCACCGTGCGGCGGGCGATCTGATAGAAAGCATCTGCCGCTGCCAGCGCCAGCACGGTTGTCACCCCGCCGACGCCTGCGCTGCCGAACGAGAGATGCACAGGACGATCCGACTCGATCGCCCCGCCGACGATCTGCGGGATAGTTTCATACGCGGCGATCGGGCGCAGTGGGAAGATCGACCCCGCCTGACCCACGCGGGCATTGCGCGCCTTGCGCCGCCGCGCGATCTGCGTCCCCACGATCGTCAGGACGAGCGCGAGGGCGATGATCAGTGTGGAGACCGTCTGCGTTGCCGAGTCCAAACCTGTCCCTTTCGTCTGCGCGATCAGGCGCGTGCATCGTCCGCGTCGCTGAGCGCGTTTCGCAGCGCCTCCAGCGCCTGCGGGTCTTCCAGTGCCCGCGTGATGTCGCTCAGGGCGCTGCGCCAGCCAGCCGGGGCAAACCCATTGACAGCAGGCTGCGCCGCGATCAGCACCTGCGCGCCGAGGATACCCAGCGGCTCCAGGGCGTCGAGCGCGGCGCGGGCGAACCCCGCCAATCCGCGTGCCTTCAGAGCGTTGATCCATGCAGCCTGTTCATTCATGAAGAAAAGTATAGCACGACCCTGAGCGTCGCGGAAACAAAGACTGTAGTCCTATCGTCTTAATGCTTGTGCGGAGACACGTTTTTCTGCGAGACCACAGGTTTGAAAGTCGTCTGCAAATGCGTTATAACGCCGCTGGATAGCGCAGGAGGAAACCCATGCGTCTGGCAGTATTTTCGGATATTCACGGCAATCTGACCGCGTTTGAAGCCGCCTGGGCAGATTATCAGGCGGTGGGCGGCGCGGATGTGATCTGGTTCCTTGGCGATCTGGCGGCGATGGGGCCCTTCCCCGGCGCATGTATCGAGCGGATGATGGCGCTGGCGAACGACGCCAAAGCCGCTGCCGAAGCTGACCCCGGAAAGCGCGGCGCGTTCCGCGCGCTGAGCGGCAACACCGATCGCTATCTGGTGACCGGCACGAAGATGCGCGGCAAAGGGGCTGAAAAGCCGGAAGATCTGCCTGCCTTTCAGTCACAGATTCGATCGCGCGACGCGGTGCTCAACTGGAGTCTCGCCCAGCTCAACTGGGATGAGTACGCTTTCCTTCGCCAACTGGAAGGGGAATGCGCGCTGGATGTGCCCGGCTTTGGCAGAGTGATCGGCTATCACGCCATTCCCGGAGACGATGAAGGGTATCTGACACCGCAAACGCCAGAGGAAGAAGCGGCGGATGCCCTGCTCGATCGCGAAGGCAGGCTGGCGATCGGCGGGCACATCCATGAGCAGATGGATCGCACGCTGCGCACGGGCTGGCGCGTGATCAATGTCGGCAGCGTCGGCATGTCTTTCCAGATGCCAGGCAGGGCGCAGTGGGGGTTGTTCACGTTTGAGGGCGATCAGGTGCATGTCGATCTGCGGGCTGTGCCTTACGATCTTGACACGGTGATCGCCGACGTTTATGCCGTGGGTGTGCCGGAGCCGGAATGGCTGACCGGCTATCTGCGGCGGGATCGCTGAGCGAATGCCACTGAGAGAACAACTGATCGCCGATCTTCAGGGTGAGCAGGATTACGGCGTGCTGCTGGTCGCGCAGATCGGCGGCGCTCCGAATGAGCTTCAGCTCATCATCGAGACGGCCGCATACGATGAAGCAGTACAGGGACTGCGACCCAAAGCAGCCTATATCATCCGCGCGCTGGGCGTGCGCGAACACCGCCTGCATCTCGGCGTTTTTGGCGGGTTGGCATTCCCTGATGAGCATCCGCTGCTGCTGCACCACAACACGCCGAAGGTGGCAGTCCACTTCAACGGCAAACCCGCCATCATCAGCGATGCGGTGCTCGATGTGTATCAGGCATATGTCAGCACGTTCGGCCCCTGGCGCAACGTCGCTGAGCTTTCCGATGATCTCAATCTGTCCGTCCCGCTGACGCGCCTGCTCGGTTTCGGCGCTGGTCTGCTCGGCGTGATGCCGAAGCCGCTGGCAGAACGCATGCAGAAGGCGCTGGCAGGCAGCGGGCTGACCGTCAGCCTGGCAGAAGATGCCAGCTTCGAAACGGTCGATGAACATGGTCGCTCACGGCTGGCAAAGCTCCTGCTGCTGGATACCAGCTACGTTGTCGCGCTCGATTTCAGCGTTGAGAAGATGCAGGGGCGGGGGTAGCGATCGCCTCGCCCTGCACAGCCTCGCTTCACCCAATCCTGACCGTGATTTCTGCCGGAGCCAGGTGCTGATACGGCGTCAGCGATCTTGCGCGGATAGTCACCGCACCCGGCGTTGTGCCCGCTTTCAGATAGATCGCTGCATGCCCGCCGACCAGCGCAAACGGATTTTCGCCGATCAACTGCGCGCCGGTATTTCCCGCCTCGATCTCGAAGCCGATCACCTGCGTGCAGTAGGGCAGTCGATTGCCGAAGCGATCGACGATGCGGAACACCAGCCGCGTCATGTCTGCGCCATCTGCATGCAGAGCGGCGTCGTCGGCGGTGAGGGTCAGCGCGTGCGGCACGCCGTCGGCGCTCAGGCGCTGCTCAGCGACAGCCTGCCCCCTGATGTAACCCACGATCCGCAAATCCTGATAATGACTGCCGAAGACCGCCAGCAGCGGGAAGCCCATCACCGTGAACGGCGGATGGGGCAGATGCGGGTAGGTCTCGCGATCGGGCAGAAAGCGCCCGTGCAGCTCGCTGCCCTTGAATACCTCGATCTCATCGCAGTTGCTGAACACAGTCAGCGGCTCGACGCCCGCACCTGCTCGCTCCCCAAACGTCCAGAAGGTGGCGGCGCGCAGCACGATCTGCCGTTCTGGCGGCTGCTGGCTGGCGTAGAAATCGGCCGCGAATTTCGGCAGACGGAAGATATCGCTCACGCCGTGATAACAGATACGGTCACCCGCGCCGAATTCACGGTGCGTGTTGTAGTCAAAGGCGCACCAGCCGATCGCGCCCGTGACATTGGGCATGCCCATCTGCTTATTCTGGATGTAAGCGTGGCGGCGCGCGTGCTCCACCTGCTGTTCTTCGCTGTCGTAGCTCTTGGTCGGGAACATGTGCCCGTTGAACTCGGTGACGAGATGCGGCAGGTTGACCGGCTCGGCGACATCATTCGAAAAATCATTGTACGTGAAGACATCTTCCAGAAATTCGCTTTCCAGGAAGAAGCGCACACCGCCCGTCTGGCGTGTGGGATCCAGTTGGTGGGCGAGATCGTTGCTGGCGCGGTAAAAGGCGCTGCTGTCTGCGCTTTCATTGATGCGCACGCCCCACAGGATGATCGATGGATGATTGCGATCGCGCAGGATCATCGCCTCAACATCGCGCAGGCTGAGCGCCTGCCAGTCACGATCGCCGATATGCTGCCAGCCGGGAATTTCCTCGAACACCAGCAGCCCGATCTCGTCGCAGCGGCGCAGGAAATGCGGTGATTGCGGGTAGTGCGACGTGCGCACCAGGTTGACGCCCAGTTCGTCGCGCAGAATGTCGGCATCCTTGCGCTGGAGGCGGGCGGGCGCTGCTGCGCCGATATACGGGTAATTCTGATGCCGGTTCAGCCCGCGGATCTTCAGTTTTTCGCCATTCAGATAGAACCCGTCCGGCCTGAAGACCGCTTCCCGGAAGCCGAAATCTTCTGCGACGACATCGAACGGCGCAATCGGGTGATTGGCGTCGTCGATACAGGCGTTGGCGGTGTAGAGGGCGGGCGATTCTGGCGACCACAGCCGAATCGGCCCGGTCTGCAGGTCAAAGACCGCTGTCGCCCGATCGCCGGCGGGAACGGTGATGATCGCGCTGCCGCTCACCTGGGTTTCGGGGATCGACAGGTAGACCACAATTTCACGGTCGCGGCTGCTCAGGTTGGTCACCGTGACATCTGCCTGCGCTCGCGGATGATCGCTCAGGACATCCGCGCCGCGCACGAAGATATCGCTGATATGCACCGGCTCGACATAGCGCAGCGTGACATCGCGGTAGATGCCGCCGAACGTCAGGTAATCGACGACATAGCCGTAGGGTGGAATGTCGGTGCGCTCGGTCGAATCGAGGCGCACTTGCAGCACATTTTCCCCATCGATCAGGTGATCGGTCAGATCGAAAGAGAAGGGGGTAAAGCCGCCGTCATACTCTCCCAGCCGGTGCTGGTTGAGGTAAACCTGCGAGCTGATCATCGCGCCGTCAAAATCGATGAACAGCCGCCTGCCATTGAGTGGTTCCGGCAGGGTGAAGCGCTTGCGATAGGTGGAGATGAACTGGTAAGCCTGATTATCGAAGTTGTGATGCGGCAGCAGGATGTTGCTGTGCGGCAGATGCACCGTCTCGAAGGCGCTGTCTGGCGCTGTGGGCATATCATGCGGCGTGAATAACCAGTTCTGGTTGAAAGGATGCAGGCTGCGCATGATCAGTTTTCGCTCTGCTGAGACGCTTTGGCTTCGGCGGCGCGGCTGGCGACCAGCACCGTCCATGTCCCGCTCTGCACAGCTTTGCCTTCCTGATTGATGATCTTCACCTCTATCGTCACCAGCCCGCCGCCCATGCGCAGGGCATCCTTTTTCTCGGCGACGGTCAGTTCAACATGCAGCGTATCGCCGATGAACACGGGCGCGCTGAATTTCATTTCCAGCCCGCGAAAGGCGATGATCTTGCCCTCCATGAAGCCGAGCTGATATGCCTGCCCGACGGCGTAGCTCAGGCTGAGCATGCCGTGGGCGATGCGCTGCCCGAAGATCGACCGCTTCATGAATTCCGCATCGGTGTGCATCGGGTTATAGTCGCCCGTCAGCCCGGCGAAACTGACAATATCTGCCTCGGTGATGGTGCGCCCGCGCGTGACCATCTTCTGACCGATCTCATACTCTTCGTAGTACAGCCCGGTTTGCATAGCTAGGACTCCCGTTCAGTCGCTCAATTGTGGGGCGGCGTATCCTCACGCCTGTGAGGTTTGGAAAACGATGCAACTATAATCGGTCTGCCAGTGTCGTGGCAAGAGAGCAGTGAAATATTTGTTGGTCATACTATTTATGACGCCTCCGGGACCCGATCATGACATTTGTCACTACTGTAGACAGGTCGATCAGCGGTCTAATGAAAACAGAAAGACGGACATTTGACAGATGGTGAACCCCTCGCCGGGGTGGAAGGGACAACTCTCCCCGCCCGACCATCTCAGGCGAAGCAGCCAAAAAGTACCTACTTATTTCGACATCACCCGCGCCCGGCGGGTGATGTCATTCCTGCCAGGGAAGCGATCAGCGGATAGGGCGGAAGCGCGAGACGGCTTTTTGCAGGGCTTCCGGCGTGATCGGCTTGATCAGATAGTCTGACGCCCCCAGATACGTCGCCAGCATCTTCTGATCGACGATCGACGTGATGATGATCGGCACGGATGATGTGTGCTGGTCGCTGCGCAGCGTCTGGAGCAGGTCCCAGCCGTTCATACCCGGCAGCATGACATCGCTGATGACGACATCCGGCTTGATCGTCCGCGCGATTTGCAGGGCATGTGCCGGGTTGGTCGTCATCAGGACCTGGTAACCATCGTCACCGAGATAGTCTCGTGTGAGCTGGAGCGTGGTCGGGTCTGAGTCGATCGCAAGGACGATCATACGATCGTCGCTGGAAACATCCGGCATGACCATGGTTTCCTCATGCAGGTTGACGGCGCGGGGCAGCAGCACGGTGAAGGTGCTGCCTTCGCCAACCGCGCTCGTCACCCAGACGATGCCGCCGTGCAGATGCACCAGCCGCCTGATCAGCGCCAGCCCCAGCCCTGTGCCGCCGTACTGCCGCACGCTGGAACCATCAGCCTGCCGGAAGGTCTCGAAGATGATCTGCTGATCCTCCGGTCGAATCCCGACTCCCGTATCGGTGACCTGCAGCGCCACGTATTCGCCATCCGGGATGGTCAGTCCCGGCGGAGTCTCCAGTGGATTGCTGCCATTGTTCACATTCACAGGGGCGATCATCACCTGCACGCCGCCTGTTTCGGTGAATTTGATCGCGTTGTCAACCAGGTTGGCGATCACGCGCTTGAGGTACGACGGGTCGGCCAGCACCGTAGTCTCGTTCGGGTCAACTTGCAGTGTCAGCGTCAGGTTTTTGGATTCGGCGTGCGCCTGTTCCTCGGTGATGACTTCCGCCGCGATCTGTGACATATGGGTTTCGACCGGCATGATCTCGATATTGCCCGCCTCGATCTTGCTTAGATCGAGCACATCATTGATCAGCGCCAGCAGATGTTTGCCGCTGTTGTTGATGCGCTCCATCCGATCGCGCTGGCGTTCGTCCACATCGCCATAAAAGCCGCTGAGCAGCATGTCGCTGTAACCGATGATGGCGTTGAGCGGCGTGCGCAGCTCATGGCTGACATTGGCGAGGAACTCGCTCTTGAGGCGGTTGGCGGTCAGCGCCTGCTCATAGAGTGCGGCGTTATTGATCGCCATGGCCACCTGACCGGCGATCGTCATGATCGTTTCGCGTTCTTCCTCGGTGAACTCACGGCGTTTGTCGCGCATGTCGATCACGACATAGCCGATGCTGCTGTCCCGCGCGATCAGCGGGGCGATCAGCGCGGTGCGGACGTTGAGCCGCGCCAGTGTGGCGCGCAGGGCTTCGTCAAGGTCTTCATCGGCGTCATCCACGATCAACGCGTTATTCGTCTGCGAAAGCCGCGTGATGAGCGGCGTTTCCTGAAGCGTAATCTGTGTGCCGAGGTTGCCCGAATCGGGATATTCTGCGACCAGCGTGCCGCGGGTGCGCTCGGCGTCATAAAGCGTGATGCCGCAGTGATCGACCTCATACAGCTCGGTCAGCAGGCGGGCGGCGGCGTTCAGCACGACATCCTGCCGCAGGGAAGATGTGATCACCGTCGTGACATCGTGGATGGCGGCGAGGCGGCGCGCGCGCTGTTCCTGCATCCGGTAGCTGGCTTCATACTGAGTGCGCAGGCGCGCCGTTTCAAGCGCCATCGCGCCCTGCCGCGCCAGCGCAAAGGCAGTGCTCACCTGCGTCTCGTTGAAGGCGACCGGCTTGAATTTGCCCAGGCAGATGATGCCGACGACGCGGTTATGCACGATCATCGGCATGGCGACCCAGGCGCGAATCGTTTTCGCGTCAGGCAGGTCGTTGTATTCCCAGAACGGATGCACCTGCGCATCGTCCAGCATCAGCGGCTGACGCGAATGAAATGCCTGTACGATCGGGTGTTCTTCGCCAAATGTGATCTCAGCGCCGCGCAGCAGAATTTCCGGCTGGTTGGTGCTGTAGAGGACGTAACGCTGCCCGTCGCTGCTGTTGGGCGCTGTCAGCAGAATCGTCGAGGAGTCGAAGCCCATCATGCGCTGCAAATGCTCGATCATGTGATCGAGCGCATCGTCATAGTTGGGCGAGGTCGCCACGATCTGGCTCATCTCCATCAGGGCATTGGCGATGGCGCGGCGTTCGGCTTCCTGCCGCGAGAGGCGCTGATTATCGAGCGCGAGCGTGAGCTGCGCCGTGATGTTCATCAGCAGGCTCAGATCCTGATCGTCATAGCTGTTCGGCAGCACGTTCTGAATGGCGACGACGCCGATCACCTCGTTACTGCGGTTGCGCAGCGGCACGCCCATCCACGACAGTGACCATGCGCCGGGTTCACGCTCATCTGGCGTGATGTTCAGCGAGAGCAGGCGCGCGCTCTCGCTTTCGGTATCCTGAAAGTAAAATTCCAGCCCATGCGCGATGACAGCGCGGCTGAAGCCCACCAGCGGGATGGGCGGCTTGTCCACCCGCAGCCCATCTTCGCTGACCAGCGGCAGGGCGAGTTCGTCACGTTCAGGATCATACAGGCCGATAAACAGGGACGTACAGTCGAAGATCAGGTTGAGCTGGTCGTTGAGCGCATCCCAGAGCGCCTCGCCTTCCAGCGTGCCGCCGAGCAGTCGCGCGATCTCGTTGAGACCGGTGATCGTCATGTTGTCGCGGTTGCGGCTCTGGCTGAACGCCGCCCGCCAGCCTTTTTCCGCTTCCAGCCTGTCGAGCCGGTCGGTGATCACGCCGGCCATCAGGATTGCCATCTCAGCCGGCAGGGCAGCCGTCGCGCAGAACAGCCCGTGCAGGGTGACGCTGCCGAGAGGGATCATCGAGGTGGGGATGAGATCGGCATTCTCGCCGCCGGGTGATGCGCTCAGGACGGGTTCGCGCCAGTTCTGCCATTCGGCATCCGGTTCGGAAATCCATTGGGTGAAGTCTTCAGGCGGGGCATAGCCGGGGCTGCACAGGATCTCGACATTGCCGTAGCCCGGCTGGAGCAGGCAGATCAGCACCGGTGACGGGCTGTTTTCCACCAGCGCGAGTGCGGCGTGATAAGCGTCCGGCGCATTCTGCACAGCGCGGACAAGTTCGAGATAGGGTTTGTGCGTCATGCGGCCCGCTGTGAGTCCTTCTTCGCAACCTTGATTATGCCATATAGAATCATGACTTTGTAATCAAGTGTGTAAATTATCGAATGGAGATGCCGGATGAGTGCAGTTTCGCGGTGGCTGGACTGGGCGCAGCGTTTGCAGGCAGTTGCGCAGACGGGCTTGTCCTACAATCCGCAGCCATTTGACCGCCAGCGCTACGAGCAGATCATGCAGATCGCGGCTGAGATCGCGGCGGCGGGCGGGGATGAGGATCTCAAGCCGATTCAGGCGGTTTTCGCCAGCCAGATGGGACATGCCACCCCGAAAGTCGATGTGCGCGGCGTGGTCTTCCGTGAGGGGCGCATCCTGCTGGTGCAGGAAAAACTGGATAACAATCGCTGGACGCTGCCGGGCGGGTGGGCGGATATCGGCGAGAGCGCGGGTGAAAGCGTGGTTCGTGAAATCTGGGAAGAGACTGGCTATCGCGCCAGAGCTGTCAAGCTGCTGGCAGCCTTCGACCGCAACAAACATCCCCATCCGCCGTTCATCTTCCACGCCTACAAGCTGTTCTTCCGCTGTGAGCTGACCACGCCAGAACGCGATCCTGACCCCGCAAATATCGAGACTGGTGAAATCGGCTGGTTTGGCGAGGATGAAATCCCCGAACTGTCGGCCGGCCGTGTGACGGCGGCGCAGATCGCCCGTTTCTTCACCCATTTTCGCCAGCCGGACCTGCCGACGGATTTTGACTGAGCGCGGCACATAAAAATGTCCCGCTGAAGGCTGGCTCCAGCGGGACATTTGAGATGCTCACCTCAGGCTGAACTTTCAGCGTCGTGTGCTGCCGCGCCGACGCACCATCCGGTTGATGATCAGCAGGACGACGTAGATCACGATCAGGACGATCACGATCACAGCGCACAGCACCAGAATACCTGTCAGCGTGTCACTGTCGCTGCTGCCGCCTGTGGCAGGCGCTTCCACATCGACGAGCGTGGGCTGTGGCGAAGGTTCGGGCGCTTCAGTTGCCGCCTGCGCCACTGCCTGAGAGTCCGTCGGCGTCGCTTCCGCATCCGGCTCATCAGAAGGTTCGCCGGTCAGCAAGCCCACCGCCGCCAGTTGAATCTCGCGGGTGGCGATCGCGTCCGCCGTTCCCTGCGCACTGACGGTTGCCTGCGCATCTGCCGTGGCGCTGGCACGCGCGTTGAGCGTCGCCTGCGCGTTCGCGGTCTCCTGGGCGATCGCTTCAGCAGTCGCGGTCGCCTCCATCGCCTGGGCCAGTGCCGTCTGGGTGACGAGACCGGCTGCGGCGGTCTCTGTGGCATTGATCTCAGCCTGGGCGGTCACCGTTGCGGCGACAGCGGTCTGCTCGCGGATCTGCGCGATGATCTGGGTGGCGGTTGCGTTGGCTTCTGCCTGCGAAGTCGCCGCCACGATCGCAGCCGCCGTCGACTCGGCGCGCTGTGTCTGGCGGGCGTCGGCGGTCGCAGTGGCGTTCTGGCGCGCGCCCGCATTCGACGTGGCAATGGCGTCACGGGTGATCTCGGCGACCTGGGTGCGGGCGATCATCTGCGCGGTTGCCCGCGAGTCCTGTGTCTGCACTGCGCTGGCAGTCGCTTCGTTTTCCGCAGCGGCAATCGCAGTTGTCGTCGCCACCTGCGCCTGAGTTGCAGCGGCAGACTGCGTATTCTGCGCAGCCTGTGTCGCCTGCGCATTGGCGGTGTTCTGTGCGGCGACGGTGTTCTGTGCGACCTGGGTTGCCTGTGCATTGGCGGTCATCTGCACGGCAGCCGTCATCTGGGCGACAGCGGTATTCTGAGCGCTCTGCGTGCCCTGCGCAGACTGCGTGTTCTGCGCAGCCTGTGTCGCCTGCGCGCTGGCAGTGTTCTGTGCGGCGGCGGTGTTCTGTGCAGCCTGGGTCGCCTGTGCATTGGCGGTGCTGGCTTGCTGCGCGCTGAGCGTGCCCTGCGCGCTGGCTGCTGCTGCCGTCCCGATGGCGTCGCCTGCCTGCTGGGTGAGCGCGGCTGAGGTGGACTGCGCCGCGATCGCGCCCTGTGTGCCTGCCGCTGCAACTGTGCTGATCGCATCGACAGTTGCCACAGCGTTGGCAGTGCCTTCCGCGGCGATCTGCGCCTGTGCCGCGGCCGTCGCTGTGATGATCGCCGGGTCTGGCGAGGGTGTGAAGGTTGGTGTTGCGGTTGGCGTGAACGTTGCCGTTGGGGCCAGCGCCGTCTGCGTCAGCCCAATGCTGGCGGCAACATTGAATGTCAGCCGCAGGTTGCCTGTGCCGCCCGTTGCATCGTCGGCGACGATCAGCAGGGTATGGCTGCCGGGCGAAAGCCGCTGGCGGATCGGGTCGATGGTGGTTCCGTAAGGGGCGCGCACCTGATGCGCCAGATCGATGCCGTCCACGAAAATCGCGACATGGATGACCGGGCTTTGGCTGACAAAATCGAGCGTGAACGGCGTGGGACCGGCGATCGTGTCGCCTTCCGCCAGCCCGCTCACGGTGATGATCGGAGCGAGCGCTGCCACGCTGAATGTCTCGCTGAGCGTCGTCTCGACGCCGCCGGCGTTGATCACCCGGACATCGATCGTCTGTGCGCCCGGTTCAAACGTCATCGGATCGAGCGTGATTACATACGGCGCTTCGAGCGCTGCCGCTTCAGCGCCATTCAGGCTGTAGCTGACGCTGGTGGGCACGGTCTGCCCTGAGATCGCCAGCGTGATCGCGGTCGGCTCACTGATCTCGCCGAGCGAGCTGAGCGCGGGCAGGATGACGACTTCCGACGGCAGGGCGGCAATGGCATAGCTGGCTTGTGCGCTGCCGCTGTCTCCGCTCACGTCGCGCGCTGTGACCTCCAGGACGCGGGGACCGGGGGCCAGTTGAGCGGGATCGACGGGCAGGCTGAAGCGCACGCCATTTTCGATGACTGTGCCGCCCGTCAGGATGATGGTTTCGCCGGCTGCCGGATCGGTTGCAGTGACGCTTTCCAGAGCATCATCGGCAAACACGTTGATCGTAAAGTTCGCCGGTTCTGCCAGATCGATCAGCCCGTCATTGTCTTCATCGACCGCTTCCGGCGGCACAATCTCCACGATCGGGACTGGGATCGGCGCGCGGAAGATCGTGGTTGCGCTGGCCGCGAGTTCGTCGCTGCTCACGTTGAGCGTGATATCGTAGACTGTGCCATCCAGCGGTACGTCGGTGCGCAGTGTGATGATGTACTGGCTGGTGAAAAGCGCCGCCAGACGCTGGTAAATGCCTTCGAGTTCCTGCGGCGTGGGCGACTCGAAGAACTGACCGCTGCTGATCCCGGCGATCGTCTCCAGAAAGCCGCGATCGGTCCCGAAACCCAGCCCGATGGTGAACACCGACACACTGCGATCCAGCGCAGAACTGGCGGCCTCGCTGGCGCTGACGCGGCTGCGCCCGCCAAACTCTGCGCCATCGCTCAGCAGGATGACGGCGCGGCGCGAGACGGGCGCGCGCGAGGCCAGCTCTACCGCATCATAGCTGCCCTGATAGAGCGCGGTCTCGCCTCTGGCCTGAATCGAGTCGATCGCGCTCAGCAGGGCGGCGCGGTCTGTCGTGAAATCCTGGATCAGGGTGACTGTGCTCCCGAAGGTCATCACAGCGACCGGGTCTCCATCCCGCAGCGATTCGATGAAACCGCGAGCCGCCGCGCGGGCACGCTCGATCGGCGTGCCGGACATGCTGCTGCTGACATCGATCGCCAAAACCGTGGCGAAAGGCAGATTGTCGTCAAGGATGCTTTCGACCGAGACGATCTCGATAACGTCCGCCGCGCTGCCTGTGATACGAAAATTTTCGGCAGTCAGGCCGACGACGGATTGTCCGGATTCATTGTAAATATTGGCTGACAGGATCAGCTCAGGCAGTGCCGCCGCGTTCACGCCGGTGATCTCGACGCGGAGGGGGGTGGTCGTTTCAACCTGCTGTGCGAGCAGTGCCACAGGCAGCGCCAGAGCCAACAAAATAAGCAGCAGCGAAAGTCTTTTCACCAGTTTTCCCCTTGTTGAAGAGGTTTACAACACGTAACAATGCTAACCTATCAC
>SZPD01000101.1 GCA_030263515.1 Anaerolineae bacterium CFX9
TGCAGATCACTTTCCGGGTCTGCCAGCATATCATCCTGGATCGCCTCGACAAAATCCTCGATGAAGTCTGCCAGCCTGAGCTTGCGTTCCTGTGCGCGCACATCCTCACGGATTCGGTTAGTCCGGATGGCTTCAAAACGCTCCATCTGCTGGGTCAGCATGCCGAGCCGGTGCATATGGGTGTCGATGATCTTCGTGAAGCCGCCGATCCGCCGCCCGACTGTTTCGATGGTATCCTTCGGTTTGGGGGATTTTAGCGTCGAACCGATCAGCACGGCGTGACCGCGCGTGGTTTCGACGGATTCCCTGACTTCGTTCAGGTAGTAGCGCATCAGCTCAGACAGGGCAGACCAGTCCGGCGTTTCCACCGTGATCATGGTATACACTTCGCCGTGCGATCCGTGGACGACTCCCATCCAGCAGGGCACATGCTCGCCGTTGACATAGGCGCGGAAGCGCACCGGTCGATCCGAGGCCAGCGCCCGCGCGCGGATGGCGTCAAACGTCTTGTCCAGATCGTTGACTTTGGTATTGAACAGAATGGCAGCGGCAGACCACCCCTCACTGCGAATCATCCTGAGGTCGCTGCCGAGCAGCGTGCGCGCCGCCTGATTTTCGGTGATGAGATGATTGGACGAGTCGAAGATCAACACCGCTTGTCCCAACCCGTCCAGCACCGCCTGACTTGAAAGGTTGCGAGGAGCAGCCATACACTAACTTTCCACAATGAGCCGATATCCACGCCATAAGGCATGGTCAATGAATATTCTCATTGTATGCGGACTTGTGTGAGCGTAATGTATGGTTTTTCTCACCTCTCTATATCAGGGTGTTTCGTCAGTCTTTGCTTCCTGCGCCTGTTCGATTCGGCGCATGTGCGGGTAGAGCAGCACATCCCGGATGCTGCGCTGATTGGTCAGCAGCATCGTCAGACGGTCGATACCCATCCCAAAACCGCCGTTTGGCGGCATTCCATAGCGCATGGCGCGCAGATAATCCTCATCGAGCGGCGTGGCGTCGTCTTCTTCGTCGCGGAAGAGCGCCGCCATTTCCAGGAAACGCGATTCCTGATCGCGCGGGTCGTTCAGCTCGGTGAAGGCGTTCGCCATCTCCATTCCCGCGATATAGGCTTCAAAGCGCTCTACATGCAGATCGTCATAATCAACCCGCTTGGCAAATGGCGAGATATCGCGCGGGTAATCGAGGATGAAGGTCGGCTGGATGAGCGATTTTTCGGCAAATTCGCCCAGCGCGAACTCAACCAGCTTGCCCCACGGCTGCCCCGGCTTCAGTTTCTCATTGATCTCTGGCGTGGCGGCCGCGCGGATAGCGCGTTCGAGCGACTCAGCATCGCGATAATCCATATAGTCGATCCCGGCGTACTGCTGGATCGCCTGCCGCATTGTCAGGCGCTGCCAGGGGGGCGCAAAATTGATGACATGCCCCTGCCATTCAACGGTGGTGCTTCCGGTGACACGCTCGGCAGTGTAGGCGAGCATTCGCTCGGTGATATCCATCACACCGCGATAATCGATATAGGCTTTGTAGAACTCCAGCATGGTGAATTCGGTATTGTGCTTGAAGCTCACGCCTTCATTGCGGAAGTCACGGCCGATCTCATAAACGGCGTCGTAGCCGCCTACCAGCAGCCGCTTGAGATACAGCTCGAAGCTGATGCGCAGGAACAGGTCTTCATTCAGGTCGTTATGGTGCGTTGTGAAGGGGCGCGCTGCTGCTCCACCGTAGATGGGCTGGAGAATCGGCGTTTCGACCTCCAGCATGCCCTGGTCATCGAGGAAGCGGCGCAGAGAACGAATGACTTCAGCGCGCCGGACAAAGACCTCCCGCACGTCATGATTGACTGCCAGGTCTGCGTAGCGCTGGCGATAGCGCGATTCGGTATCGCTGAATTCTCCGTGCTCGATGATCGTGCCGTCGTCCAGCTTCTGTTGTTTGATGACCGGCAGCGGGCTGAGCGCCTTTGCCAGCAGTTTGAACTGGGTGACGCGCACGCTGATCTCGCCGGCCTTCGTGCGCATCATCGTGCCGGCTGCCTGCACGAAGTCATCCATCTCGACGAATTTTTCGCGCACAAGGTTGTATTCCTGCTCACTCATGTCGTTGATGCGCAGGAAAAGCTGAACACGCCCGCTCTGGTCCTCGATGTGCAGGAAGCTGACATTCCCTTTGATGTTCAGGCGGCGGATGCGCCCGCAGACGGTCACCTTCAGGTCGTGGGTCTGATCGGGGTCATCAAGCCGGTCGGCGTGCGCTTCGGCCAGCGCGATCGCTTCGGCGGTCGTGTGGGTGCGTTCGGCACGCCGGGGAAAGGGTTCGATGCCGAGTGACTCCAGCGTCTGCACCTTTTCAAGGCGTTCCTGTTCGAGACGGTTTGGCTGCCATACCATAGCGTGATCAATCCTGTTCAACATAAAGCCCCGACAGAGCGGGGCTTTGAATGACGCTGTGAGGGTACACCGTTACGTGATGTTATGCAATCGCCTTGATCACGAACGTGATTTCGCCGCCCGGAGCTTCGATGGTCACCTTGTCGCCGACCTTCGCGCCCAGCATCGCCTTGCCCAACGGGCTTTCCATCGAAATCTTGCCGTCGCTGGGATTGGCTTCTGCGCTGCCGACGAGGTAATAGATCTCTTTTTCCTTGCTGCCTTCCTCGATGAGCGTCACTTTGGAGCCGAGGACGACGCGATCCTTTTTGCCGCGCGGCTGCTCGATGATCTGTGCGCTGCTCAGGATCGTCTCCAAACGCAGGATTTCTCCTTCGATGAAGGCCTGTTCATTCTTGGCATCTTCATACTCGGCATTTTCGCTCAGGTCGCCGCCTTCGTCCAGCGCAAGCCGCAGACGTTCTGCCACCTGCTGGCGGCGGTCTTCCTTCAGGTACTTGAGGCGCGCCTCAAGCTCCTGCAGCCCTTCCGGGGTGAGGTAATTCGGCTGGTTCGACATTGCGTAGTTCTCCTTACGACGATGAGAAACGCGCTTAAAATAGTAAAAGACACAGCGTTGAGGCTGTGCCCTAAAACGTTCTGCCCGGCGCTTTATCTCTTTTAGCGCATTGTTGCCTTAAGATAACACGAAATAAATCGCCTGTAAAGTAAAAGATCTGTTAACTGCCGGATACGGGCAGTGTGAAGCTGAAGCTGGATCCCAGCCCCGGCTCGCCGCTGAAGAAAAGCTCTCCATTCATGCGAGAGAGCAGGGTGCGCGCCAGGAAAAGCCGCAGCCCCGTCCCCTCATGCTGGCGCACCAGCGGCTGATGGGTTCCACGCCAGAATGGTTCGCCAATGTGAGCGAGATCCTTCTCATTCAGGCCGACGCCGGCATCTGCCACGGTGAACAGGACATGTGTGCCCAGCGTCTCTGCCGTGATGCGCGTGGTGCTGTTGACCGGCGAATAGCGCAGCGCATTATCCACCAGATCGCCGAGGATCATCTGCGCCGTGACGTAATCGCCGACCACGCGCGGCAGTCCTGCATCCGCCTCGACGATCAGTTGATGATCCCGCGCTTCCGCCGCCGTCGCGTAATCATCGGCGACCATCTGAATCAACTGATACGGGGGAAACTCGAACCGCCCCAGTTCATACGTCCCCTGGCTGAGCTGGCGGATGGTATCGTACACGCTCAGCATGGAGAGCGTGGCGTTCGCCTCGGTCTGGATGGCTTCGATCGACATGCGCTGATCGTTATTGAGCGCGCCGGTTACAGAGGTGAGCAGGGCGTTCGCCTGAGTCTGCACCACTTCCAGGCGCGGCTTGAGCGCATCCGCCAGTTTGAGCAGTACGGTGGCAAGCTGATCGATGAGTTCTTCTTCCGCCGCGCCTTGCTGCTGCTCATCGAACAGATCGCGCCCGCTCGTGAGCGTTCCGGTGTCCAGGATCAAGTTGTTGCCCAGCACCGAGGGATCAAACACGGGTTCATCGAGCGAGCCTGTCTGTTTCTTCGGCAGGTCGAGATCGGCGAAACCACCAAAGGTTTCGCTGTCGGCTTCCGGCTCGTCGATGAAATCCAGCAGTGAGGCGGGCGAATCCGGGGGGACGAAAGCTTCTGCCGTCATGGTGTCGCCACGGCGTGCGCTGTCCAGTTGAGCGATCAGCCGGGCATTTTCAGCCCGCAGCGTCTGGACGACGTTCATCACATCAGCGATACGCGCCGCCGCCAGCGGAGGGGCGGCATTATAGAGTTTCAGCAGTGTTCGCAGCGCATCATCGACCGTAGCCATGGCTTTAGCTCATTCCTACCATCGTGACCGTGACTGTCGTGCCCTCGCCGAGGGTACTTTTCAACTCCACTGTGCCGCCTAGCAGCCTAATGATCCCGTAGGCGACCGGGATGCCCAGCCCGCTTCCCTTGAAGGTGCGCACCAGCTCATTCTCTGAGCGGAAGTAGATCTTCCCAAGCTGCGCCTGATCTTCCGGAGCGATGCCGATCCCTTTATCGCTGATTTCGATGATCAGATTCTTTCCCTCGCCGTGTGCCTTGAGTGTGACGACTTTTTCGTCTGCATCCGGTTTCTGATAGCGGATGGCATTTTCCAGCAGCTTCGTCAGGGCTTTTGCCAGCAGTTCGCCATCCGTGTTCAGAATCGGCAGCCCGGCCTCTACCTCGAACGTCAGCGTCACGCCCTGCTGCTCGGCAAGCGGCTGTACCGCTTTTTCCGCCATCAGGGCAATGTTCTTGAACATGTCCATCTTTTCGGTCACTTTGAGTGTGCCCGCCCGCAGTTTGTTCATATCCGCCACATCCTGCATCAGGCTTTCCATGCGGCGGGAATTACTGCGAATCGTCTCGACGAACTGTTTCTGCATATCAGTCAGGGGACCCATCGCCGCGTTGCTGAGCATATCGCTGTATCCGCGGACACTGGTCATCGGGGTGCGCAGTTCGTGGATGGCATGACCGAAGAAATAGGCCTGTTCCTTAAGGAACTCCTCTTTGTTGAATGTCTCGCTGCTGCCAGAGGATGACGGCGCGGCGGCTTCCTTTTTGGCGGCTTCGACTGCTTCGATGATCTGTTCGATCTCTTTGGGAAGGCGCACGGGGATGATTGCGCCTTTCTTCGCGGCATCGAGCAGGTCGCTGAGCAGCGCCTGCACTTTGTCCAGTGACTCATTTGCCATGCGTTTTGTCTCCCCCTGAGAAATGCCGCTTTGCGGCGGAAAATGGGCTACTGGGTGACGATCGGGACGCTGAAGGTGAACCGGCTGCCCTGACCAACGGCACTTTCAATATACAACCCGCTGCCCATCTGTTCGATCAAGGCTTTGGTGATAGCGAATCCAAGCCCTGTGCCCGGCTGTGAGCGTGTGAAGTCATCCTCGGAACGCCAGAACTTCGTCCCCAGTTTGGCCACAGCTTCCTTGCTCATCCCGATGCCGGTATCGGCGACGCTGAATTCGATGCGATCTCCAACACGTTTTGCGCTCAGTGTGATCGTCCCGCCGTTTGGTGTGTACTTGTAGGCATTGCTGACCAGGTTGGTAAGTATCTGGAGCAGGCGGTAGTAATCGACATGCATGTCCGGCAGATCAGGCTCGATCGCTTCGATGAACTGATGGTCGCGCGCCTTGATCTGGGTGATCGTGGCGTCGCGCAGACTTTGGACGATTTCAAGGATGCTGACGGCCCGCGTCTCCATGAAGAAGTGACCGCTTTCGATCCGGCTGATATCTGCCAGATCGCTCACCAGCATTTCCATGCGCAGGACGGTATCGCGGATGCGCAGTTGAAAGCTTTTGAGTTCAGGTGGCAGCGATTCCGCCATCAGTGTCAGGTCAGCATAGCCGAGAATACTGGTCATCGGCACTTTGAGATCGTGCGCAACGATGCCCACAAACTCGCTCTTGGCGCGATCGGCTGCCTTGACGGCGGCATAAAGGCGGGCGTTCTCGATAGCGACAGCGCCGCGCGCCGCGACACGTTCCACCAGATCCTGCTGTTCTGGCGTGAAAGCGCCCAGCTTGCGCAGGACGATGACAGCCACCGTCTGCTGTTCGATGCGGGCCGGGACGAACAGCAGCCAGGTGGAGCCGCGCTGCACAAGCTGAGATTTCCCGCTGTTGGCGGCTTCCATCACCTGCGGATATGCCCGATCGAGCAGTACCGGCTGCGTATCGTCCGTCTCGATGCCGTGATGCGCAACAGCATGGGCGTGCCCATCCATCAGCAAGCCCAGATGCCCATGAGACGCTTCAGACAGGCGCGCCGCCCAATCCAGCGTCAGATGAACTGCCTTGTCGTGGTCGAGTGTGCCTGTGAGCTGCAAGTCGATCCGGCGGAGCTGCTGGAGCGCTTCAACGCGCTGCGCCAACTGCTGATCTGTGGCGCTGAACAGCTTGGCGTTGTCGATCGTCATGGCTGCCTGGCCGGCGAAGGTCTCCAGCGCGGCCAGGTCGGCGTCCTCAAACAGGCCGGTGACCGCCTTGTTATCCACGTAGATGACGCCGATCACGCGCCCGCGAACACGCAGCGGCGTCGCCATGATGCTGCGCAGCCCCGTCCGCACGATGCTCGCCTGAGTGGAAAAGCGCGGATCCTCGACGGCGTTGGTCGTCAGCACGGAATCGCCTGTGTCCATCACCCGGTAAACGATGGTACGGCTGTACTCAAATTTATCGCTCGACAGCGTTTCCCGATCCAGGTTGCGCGCTGCGACGACATCCACCTGTCCGTCATCGTTGCGCAGCATCAGGAAGCCGCGTTCTGCCCGTGTGAGCCGCAGAATCGAGTCCATCACCTGGTCGAGAACGACCTGAATATCCAGCGATGAGCCGAGCAGACGGCTGACATCGTAGAGCGCTTCCAGGCGCGTCTGCTGCCGGAGCTGATTCAGATCGGTCTGGATGCGCGGCAGCACATCGAGTAGTTTCTCTACCTGTGAGGCCAGCAGATCGCCATCCACACGCCCTGCCTGAAGCTGCGTATGGATCAGGCTCAGGTTGTGGCGCAGGCTGGCGATTTCGTTCTCGCTCACATGCAGTTCGGTCAGGTCGGTCATTTCACCTGCTTCTTCAGCGTGCCGCGGTAGTAGTCACAGACTTCCGTCAGTGGGCAGCGTTCACAGCGTGGCGCGCGCGCCAGGCAGATCTCGCGTCCATGACGGATGAGGTTGAGATGGAAGCTGTAGTAATCCTCCGGCGGAACGATCGCTTCCATCGCCGGGTGCGCCTTGTCCGCGCTGATCCCGACCGGCACGAAGCCGATTCGCTGGCTGAGGCGGTGAACATGCGTATCGACCGGAAAAGCAGGGCGGTTGAAACCGAAGCACAGCACGATCGCCGCTGTTTTGGGACCCACGCCTTCAAGGCTGGTCAGCCATGCCCTGGCTTCCTCAAGCGGCAGCGATTCCAGAAAGTCGATGCTCAGCTCGCCGCGCTGACGCTGAATTTCACGCAGCACATTCTGGATGCGCGGCCCTTTCTGGTTTGCCAGCCCCGCGGGTTTGATTGCATCGATCACACGCTCCACCGGCGCGGTCATGACGGCTTCCCATGTGGGAAAGCGCTGGCGGAGCGCGTCAAACGCTTTGTCTCGGTTGCGGTCATTGGTGCTTTGGCTGAGGATGCAGTCGATCAGCTCGTCCAGCGGTGGCAGCGCCTGACGCCATGTCGGACGACCGTACATCTCGCTCAGCGCTGCGCTGACGACGGCATATTTTTTGCGCAGCGCCGCAGCAGAGGGTGGTTTGGGTGTCGGCTTGCCTGCCGGTGGTGGAAGTCGTTTTGCCATGCCCTGAATTGTACTCACTTTCCGGTCTTCATGCTGGAAAAATTTACGCTTTACGCGCGGCATTCTCTCTCGTAAAAGCCGCGTCGATTGTGCTAGTCCTCTCGCTCAGGCAGAAGGGTCCCCAGGTAGGATGCCGCTGCGATCTGCTGGAGCGAGCCGCCTTCCGCATTGACTTTCCATGTGCCGGATTCACGCAGGCTGGTGAACAGGATCGCGCCGCTGTCTTCCGTCCACGCCACGGGATGCAGCATCTGAACAGTAGGCTCCGTGATCGGCGTCTGACGCATTGAGATCAGATCGACCATCACGAAGATGGTTTCAAACAAGCCTTCTGGCGAGCCAAAACCGCGGATGCGCGCCAGCGCATAGACCGCGCGTGTGCCATCGGGCGAAAGCAGCATGTCGCCGCTCTGCGTATATTCACCATAGTCAGGGTTTTGCAGCGCCAGCGGACGGATGACCTGCTGCGCCAGCGTGCCAAGATCGATCACGCGCAGATCAAAGCCCGCGCCTTCACGCGGCAGCGCGAGCCGCAGAAAGCGTCCACCGCCCAGCGCCGCTCCGCAGAAGCAGCCCGCTTCACCCGGCAGCGAGCGCGTATCGAGCGTGGTCAGATCGAGTGAGAACAGGGCAGCATACTGCCGGAAAGGGGTGAAATCGGCGATCGTGTCCGGCTGATAGTCCATATAGAGGACGGTTTTTTCGGTGTTGAAAGCGACAGGGAAGGCGCGAATACCATCATGGGGGCCGTCTTCCAGCACGAGCCGCGTGCCATCCCCGCTGATGCGTGCGATATACGTGGATGTGCGCAGAGCGGTTGGCGTACCGCGTGTGATCGTCCAGGCCACGGCCTGTCGGTCAGGCGAGACCAGCCAGTCGATGCGGCGCGCGCCCTCTGCGGGCTGGATGAAGGGATGGTCGTTCACGCTGCCATCTGCTGCGGCGATGCGCACCCGCCGTGCAGACGGGTCGTAGAACATGACGCCGTTTTCGAGCAGGGTGAAGCGTTCTCCATTGACCGCAACGCTGTTGGAAGCACCGGTGATCATGTCCAGGAAGATCAGTCGATCACTGCCGTCAGCGCTGTCCAGCTCAACGAACACCTGCCGTGGGTGATTCAGGCGCGGCGTTTCTGGCTGCGCCAGGCTGACGGCTGCGGTCGCCAGCAGCATGACGCATCCCAGCAGCAGGCGCACAAGTCTACCCGTCAAGAGCGTCATCCTTTTCTATCAGGTCGAGCAGGCGCGGCAGCACCACGCCAGACTCGCCGCCCAGCCAGACATCCATGATCGGCGTCAGGTCGCTCGGCAGCGGGTTGATCTCGATCAGATGCCCGCCCGCCCGCTGGGTGAGCGACGGCAGTCCTGCTGCCGGATAGACGACGCCGGAAGTGCCCACCACCAGCATGACATCCGCCTGTGCGCTGAGCATCTGTGCCCGGTTGAGCGCGTCCGGGGGCAGCATTTCGTTGAACCAGACGACATCCGGGCGCAGATAAGCGCCGCAGTGGGGACAGCGCGGCGGCGTCTCGGAACGCGCTTCCGCAGGCAGGCTGTCAGGATCGATCAGCGTGCGCTCCCCCCGGCAGTTCCGGCTGCAGCGGCTGGCGCTGATCCGCCCGTGCAGCCGGACCACCTGTGTACTGCCGGCCTGCTCATGCAGATCGTCCACGTTCTGCGTGATGATGTGCAGCGTCGGGAAGCGCTTTTCCAGCGCTGCCAGCGCGTGATGACCGGGATTGGGCAGGGCGGGGCGCATCAGCGTTCGCCGGAATTCGTAGAAGCGCCAGACGAGCGCGGGATCACGCCGGAAGGCCTGCGGCGTCGCAAGCTGCATCGGGTCATACTGTGCCCACAAGCCATCGAGCGCATCGCGAAACGTCGGGATGCCGCTTTCTCTGCTGATACCTGCCCCTGTCAGCACGACGGGGCGCTTCGCAGCGCGCAGAAGCGCAGCCGCATCGTGGAGCGCACGGTCTGGGATCGGGGATGCCTGTTCGGTCGTCATATCTGGCAAGTATAGCGCAGTCTTGCGAAAGCTGACGCCCACCCTACGCTGATGGGGACTTTCGGCAGCGCCGGTGTATGCTTGTGTGACTCTGACACAGAACTGCACGGGAGATGCTCTCGATCATGCGTTTTGCCCTCAATTATTCGCCGCAGGCTGCCGAACTGGTGCGCAGCGGTGAAATTTCCATCGACCTTTTCAAATGCCCGGATTGGGAACATCTGATCGCCGAGGCCGAAGCGTTTGCGCCGGTCTACGTTCATTTTCCGCTGCTGGTTGGCGGCGGACTCCTGACCCCTGACAGCCTGGATCAGGTGGAGCGCCTGGCAGCGCGCACCGGCACGCGCTGGATCAATGCTCATCTGTACCCCCAGATCGGCGATTTTCCGCACCTGGGAATTGCTTCGCTGGATGGGCTGACCAGCGCTCAGGCTGCCCAGATCATGGCGCAGATCCATGCCGATGTTGCAATGCTGGTCGATCGATTCGGCAGGGAGCGGGTCATCATCGAGAACGTTCCATTCCGCGCGCCGGATGAGCAAAATCTGCGCCTTTCCGTTGAGCCGTGGGTGATGAACGACGTGATCGAGACGCATCAGGTTGGTTTTCTGCTCGATATTTCGCATGCCAGCCTGGCAGCCGCTGCGCTTGGGGTGGACGAGCGCAGCTATATTCGCAGCCTGCCGCTGAAGGCGATGCGTGAACTGCACGTTACAGGCACAGGAATCGTCGATGGTTACCGCACCGATCATCTGCATATGCAGCCGGAAGACTGGGAACGTCTCGAATGGACGCTGGGGCTGATCCTGTCAGGGGAAGCCGCACTGCCGGATATCATCGCCTATGAGTACGGCGGCATCACGCCGAAATTCGACTGGCGCAGCCGTCCGGAGATGATGCTCCGGGATGTGCCGCGTCTGTATGCTGCCGCGCACGCGCTCGTCACGGCGTAAGAAAACGCCCTCGATCCTGTCACCGAGGGCGTGCCGATCTACTTGTCGCGGCTGAGCGCAAAGCCGCTCATGAACTGCTTCTGAAGCAGCAGGAAAACGATGATCGGCGGGATGCTGGCGACTACTGCGCCCAGCATCATCGGACCAAAGCTGAGCGCGGCATCGCCGCTGAGCAGCGTGCGCAGCCCGACCTGTACCATCTGCCGTTCCTGACCCTGAATGATCATCGACGGCCAGATGTACATATTCCACACATAAACAAACTGGATGACCGCCAGCGCGCCGATGGTGTTCCAGCTCATCGGAACCAGCACCTTCCACAGAAAGGTGAGCGGGTTTGCGCCGTCGAGCTGGGCAGCCTCACTGAGTTCAGCTGGGATATTGGAAAAATGCTGGCGAAACAGGAATGCGCCGGTTGCGCTGGCGATGAAAGGGACGATCAGCGCCATGTAGGTATTGCCCCAGCCCAGGCTGTTGATGAAGCGGAACAGGGCGATGATCAGGATTTCGGTCGGCATCATCAGCGTGATCAGCACGAAGCCAAAGACCAGCCATTTGCCCGGAAAACGGAAATAGACAAACGCCAGCCCTGCGAGCAGAGACAGCACCGTCTTGCCGACAGTCACCGCAACGGCGACGAAAACGGTGTTGAAGATGTAATTCGGCAGTTTGGTGATGTTCATCACGATATGCCAGTTATCGGCAAACGCGGATCCGATCCCGAAGTTATAGGCATACACCTCAGAATTGTTCTGCGTGGCAACGATCATGGCATAAAAAAGCGGGAAGCCGATGATCACGCACGAGATGATCAGGATGACGTGCGCATACCAGCGTTCTGGCAGCCAGGCAGGGCGTACCCTCGCTTTTGCGTGCGCTCGGCTGATGGATGCGGAAGCAGAAGTCGTATCCGGGATGCTTGCCATGGTCAGGCTCCGTAAGTGACGCGGCGGGCGGTCGTGCGGAACTGGTAGATCGTCAGCGCGATCACAACGACGAACAGAATGATGCTCTGCGCAGCCCCTTTGCCCAGATCATTGCCGACCACGCCAACCTGATAGATGCGGTACATCATGGTGGTGGTCGATTGCAGCGGGCCCGGACCTGTCAGCGCGTCGATCGTGCCGAACGTCTCGAAGAAGGCGTAGGTCAGGTTGGTGATGATCAGGAAGAACGTGATCGGCGAGAGCAGCGGGATGACGACATGGCGGAAGCGCTGAAGCGCATTCGCTCCGTCGATGGCGGCAGCTTCCTTCAGATCAGAGGGCACATTCTGCAGGCCGGCGATGTAAAACAGGATGTTGAAGCCCATCGATTTCCACACGCTGGCGATGATCACCGCAGCGACAGCCGGGACGGGCTGGTTCAGCCAGCCGATCGAGATGCCGAAAAGATTCCGCAGCCAGTAGTTGAGAATTCCGCCGGTCGGGTTGAAGAACAGCAGGAAGATGATGCCTGCCACAACCGGCGAAATGGCGTAGGGCCAGATCAGCAGGGTGCGGTAAATGCGCGCGCCTTTAATCGGCTGATATGCCATGGTGGCGACCAGCAGGGAAAGGCTCAGCCCGATGATGACCACCGCGGCGGAAATCACAAATGTGACAAAGACCGCCTTGAAGTATGCCGGGTCGTTGACCAGTGATGTGAAGTTATCCACGCAGATGAACCGCGTGCGCGGCGCTCCCAGCCGGGCAAGCAGCGTGGAGAGCCGGAAAGTTTCCAGGGAAGGGTAGTACAAAAACAGCGCCAGAATGCCGATCGTGGGAGCCAGCAGCACCGCGGGCAGCAGCCATCCCTTGAATGTGCCCTGGGTCGCCTGACCTTCAACCATGCTGCGCCGCATGATGATCACGCTGCTCAGCCAGCGTACCAGCGTGATCAGCCCCATGCCGGTCGTGATCATCAGGATGCCGCCGAAGATGATGTCTGCTGCCGTACGCTCTGCCTCAAAGGTGCAGAAGTTGAGCGGGATCATCAGCAGGATGGAACCGATCCCACCCGCGAGCGCGCCGCCGACGACAAGGGGCACGCGGTATTTCGATGATCCGAAAGATCGCCCCATCGAAACCGCGCCTGCCAGCGCGATCAGCGCGATCAGAATGACTGGAATGATCAGGTACGGTGTCGGTTCAGCCGCCGCTTGTCCGTCCATCATCCCTCCATGTTCAGTTCAGTTGAATCGATTCTTGGCATTGTGTGCTTTGGAAAAAAAGAACATGGGGCGCGCGTTTCACAGCGCGCCCCGGAGTGATGCGGTTTTCTGTGCTGGCTGACGTTTAGTCGGCGTAGAGCGCGTTGTAGTCCGCCAGAATCTGGTTGGCCGC
>SZPD01000520.1 GCA_030263515.1 Anaerolineae bacterium CFX9
GATTACCCGACCATGTACCGCGAGTTTGCCGCTGAAGCTGCCCGTGAGCGGGAGACGAACGCGGCGCTGGAAGGCTCGGCATGATTTGAGGCGACTTTCGAGAAATCCGAGACCGAACTGCTTCAACCCGTGAACGATACGGTGAACTATGCAGTGGTGGTGCAGGAAACCGACCCCTGGACGCGGGAACTGCTGGTGGACAAATACTGGCGCGAACCCAACGGCTATCTGGGGATGCAGTCAGTCACGCTGGATACGTGGGACTCGGAGGATGAAAAAGGACGCGAACAGGCAGAGCAGGCGCGGGAGGCGCTGCTGGAAGTTCATGACGGGCGCGGACTGGAAGCCATGATGCACAAAGCTGAGTTGATGGCAGTGCAGAATGATTGGCTGACTGGGGATCGAGTTGACCCACATTTGTTTACGCAGGGACCGCCGGATCGCTTCGAGACGCTGGCGCAGCAGTTGGAAGGTGAAATCAATCCCTACTGGAACACCGATGGGGAGAAGATCGAAGACCCTGCGCCGCAGCCGGGAGTGGAAAATCCCTACTGGCGGCTTGATCCGATCCCGGTGAATGACCCGGACGGTGAATCGTTAGGACACGCTCTGCACATAGTCGTCTATCCCGGCGTGGAACATGACCCGGATGCAGTGGGCAGTCCGGCGATGGCGGCGGATGAGCCGTTCCGAATGCTGGAGATGGCACACTTCGAGACCCCGGAGGCGGTGGACAAATTCGGCAAAGACTTCAACGGTTATCTCATTCCCGGACTGCTGGACGGACCCGAACTGGCAGTGGAGGTGGCGCGGCTGGAAGGACTGCCTGCGGAGTGGAAAATGCTCGAAGGGGATGACCTGAAGGCATATCAGAATGCTGAATTGACCCTCACCCGCGATCCGGCGGACTGGCATCCCTACAACCCCAACGCCGAACGGGATGCCCGTATCGCAGCCGCAGGGCTATATACCGATCCGATTCAGCAGTTGGTCGAACGGGATGAGCCAGAAACAGCACCCGGTACACCGGAACTGGACTTCTAAGCAATGACCACGCTCAAACCACAGACTGCGCTGGGCGGCTTTGCTCTGATGACCCTGCTGCTGGCTGGCGTTGCCGTCGGACGGGTATTGGGCATGAGCTTTGGGGAGGCGCTCTACCTGACCGGGGTGCTGTTGATGGCACTCGGTTGGCTGGGCAATCGGATGATGCTGCGACGCTGTGCCAATCCATCTGAAGAGCGGGAGGCGTAGCCGATGTTCTACTGGTTGTTCACCGAGGGGCGGGCGCTGCTGGGCGGTTGTCTCGCCCCTCTCCTGTGTCTGACATTGACGGCTCCCCTCATGGTCAGTGCTATTCTGGGGGCAGGTATCCAGCGCACCAGCGAAACCCAGGGGACAGCGGGCTGGAAACGCGGCACGAAACTCTTTGTTCACCTGATCGTTGGGCTGGGTGTGTCCGCGGTTTACCTGACGCTGCTGGGAGATATGGCAGTGCAGCCGCTGCGCGGGCGGCAGTCCACCAACGGTGTCGTCCAACTGCTCGTCGGTGCGCCACCGAATGTGAATGCCATGCGGCTGTTTATGTTTGGCATGATGCTCGTGATGCTCTGGTTCTTTCTGATGATTGGACTGCACAACGGGATCAAAAACGGTGGTTGGCTGCGCGAACGGGTGGATCGCCTGCGAAATCCGCAGGTCAAACGCGGCGCACTCGGCTCCTCACACTTTTGCACCATGCGCGAATACAAACGCTTCCGCCGGGAAGACGCTGAAGGGTTGTCGCTGCTGGGTGCGTTCTGGGGCGAGCAAAAACGCCGTCTCGATCTGGGCATGGGTCGTTTCGCCCTCAGCGGCGAAGATGTGGC
>SZPD01000521.1 GCA_030263515.1 Anaerolineae bacterium CFX9
CTGCGGCGTCGGCATGGCGGGCAGTGTGACCGCCGCCGGGACAGGGGATGGCGCGCTGGTGGCACTGCTGATCAGCACAACAGCGGCGATCAGCAGCCCGAACAGTGGGAAGATCAGCAGCAGCGCCGCTGCTGGGGAAAACCGCCGAGTCGGCGGTGTTGTGTTCTCAGGGGAAGGGGAGTGCGTCGTCATACACCTTCACTCACGGTTGTTTACTGCATTATACCGTTTACGGAACCCAGCGCGGCACAAAGCCGTTGACCGCTGCACGGATCATCTCGCCCGTTTGTGTATCGAGCGTCCAGATTTCAGGTCTGCCGAGGTTATTCGGCTGCATATTCTCGTCGAGTTCAGGGAAACGCTGGATGACGAGCTGTGTGCCGGTCGGGTCCCACCAGAAGAAATCGTTGGCATAGCGCGGATCATCCGTCAGGCGCTGGGCAGCGCCGGTGACCGGATCGACCAGGTAGATCTGCGTGCCGCGGATCTCGGCTTCGTTGCGGCGCGAGACGGCGAGCATCTCGCCATCGGGACGCCACTGCACGCGGCGATCATCCGTGCCGTCGTCGGGGGTGCTCAGGTACGTGACCTCACTGGTATCGAGGTTTGCCACGCGCAGATAGGTGCGCGCGCCGCTGCCTTCGATGATCGTTGTCTCAGGGAAGACGAGCCGCCGTCCATCCGGTGAGAGCGCGCCGGATGATCCTGATCGGCTGGGGATGCCGATCAGCGTGCTTTCATTGAAGTCGTAGACGAGGATCGTCCCGGTAGATGCATCGTAGACGGCGATCCGGCTGCCATCACCAGACCACTGGGCATTGAAGCCGAGGATCTGAAGTTCGCTGAACAGCGGCCGCGTCGTCGGTGGCGAGACGGTCAGATCGAGGATCCAGATGCGCGTCGGACTGTTGCCGACCTGCCCTGCCAGATCGCTGTTGAAATCGATCCGCTCATAGGCGATCGTGTTGCCGTCAGGTCTCCAGACCGGCGTCGTGCAGGCGCTGTCCGGGCAGTTGGTTAGTTGAGTCAGCGCACCCGTCTCAAGGTTCAGCAGCTTGATGTCGTTCGTGCCGTCGGGATTGTTCTCGGCAAAGGCGATCGACGTGCCATCCGGGCTGATGGCAAAATCATAGACACCGGTCGGGCTGAAAGTGATCTGTTCCGGGCGATCCGGATCGAGTGGATCGACCATCCAGACATTCTGCGGGAAATCATCCGCGGGGAAAAGATAGGCGATGCGCGGCGTCCGCACAGTGAACGAAAACTGATATTCGCTCAGGACCAGGCGTCCGCTCTCGCTCTGTGCCCCGGCGTCCAGGATGGCGGTGTAGGTGTTTCCGGGTGGCATCGGCTCGTCGGGCGTATAGATCAGCGTGTCGGTCATCCATGAGATCGTGCCGGGCAGTGCTGGCTCAAAGCGAAGCCGCTCGGCGACGGTGGCGCGATTCATCATCTCGCTGAACTGAAGCGTGATCCGGCTGGTGCTGCGCGCTGTCCCCAGCGGCGTGACACGTTCCAGCGTCACGCCGACGCGGTCGCCGAGAATCACGGTGACCCCGATGCTGCTGATGAGCAGGGCGATGGCGGTCAGCACTGTCAGATCGAATCGAGTCAATCGGGTACGCAGGTTCATCATCAGTCGAAATTCATCCATTGAGGTTGAGCGGCGTGTTCCGCCAGCAGCGTGAATGTGCCTGTCGATACATCCAGCAGCCAGAGATCGGTCTGATCCGATTCTGCCCGGCGGCGCTGGACGGCCAGCCACCCGCCGGTAGGATCCCACGCGAACCGTTCGTGGATATACGCAGGATCATTCGTCAGCATGACGGCGCTGCCTGTGCTGATGTCGATCAGGGCGATCTG
>SZPD01000522.1 GCA_030263515.1 Anaerolineae bacterium CFX9
TTCTCAGACGCCGCTGTCCGGCCCTCAGTCGGTGCTGGGCATCAGCATGCGCAACGCAACTGAGCTGGCGATCAACCAGCTTTCGGGCGATATTGCTGCTCTCGGTTTCACCGTTGAGTATGTCCCCTACGACGACCAGGCGACTCCTGATGTCGGCGTGAGCAACGCGCAGCAGATCGTGTCGGATGAGGCCATCCTCGCAGTGATTGGTCACCTGAACAGCGGTGTTGCCATCCCCGCCTCCGAAGTATACAACGACAATAACCTGGCGATGGTTTCGCCTGCCAATACCAATCCGCTCATCACGGATCGTGGTTATCCGACGGTCAGCCGCGTCTGCGGGCGTGACGATCTTCAGGGCCCCACGGGTGCTCGCTTCGTTCAGGATGAGCTGGGTCTGAACTCTGTTTACATCCTGCACGACACCACGGCCTACGGTCAGGGCGTGGCTGAATTCTTCCGTCAGGAAGCGGAAGCCAGCGGCATGACGGTGCTCGGCTTTGAAGGCACGGAAGAAGCCTCGAACTTCGACAGCCTGCTTCAGCCGATCCTCGCGCTCAATCCGGAAGTGATCTACTTCGGCGGCATTTACTCGCAGACCGGTATCTTCCTGAATCAGGCGCGCTCGGCTGGTTTCTCTGGCGTGTTCGTCGGCCCTGACGGCACGGACTCCAGCGAATTTGCGGAACTGGCGGGTGATGCTGCCATCGGCGCATACTACACGTCGGTTGCCGGTCCTGCTTCGATCTACCCGAATGCCGCGCAGTTCATCGAAGACTACACCGCTGCATACGGTGAGCCGCCGCAGCCGTTCGCTGCCCAGTCGTATGACGCTACGGCGATCGTGCTCGCTGCTATCGCCCGCGCGATTGAGTCGTCCGGTGGTCTGCCCACCCGCACCCAGGTTGCTGAAGAGATCCGCATGACCCAGGACTATGAAGGTCTGACGGGCACGATCACCTTCGATGCCAACGGCGATCCGGTGGTCGGTCTCTACTACGTGATCGAAGTGGTTTCCGGTGATCCTGACGAGTGGAGCAACAACAACCTGATTGCCACGCTCGAAATTCCATCGCCCCTCACCGCCGCTGCAATGGCGGAAGAGCCTGAGGCTACGCCCGGCTCCTAGCCTGAACGGCTGAAACTGAAGCGGTGGCTGTTTCCCCCGGGAACACAGTCACCGCTTTATTTTATGACTCACCGGGGGAATCACGATATGGGCATTGAAACGCTCACCTCACCGCGACGTTCTGTTTTTGCAGCAATCACATCATCACCCGCCTACCAGCGCATTTCCGGCACGTGGCTCTACCGCTTCATCGCCTTTCCGATCGGGCAGATCATCGTCTTCATCACGATCGTTTCGGTCATTGTTGCGCTGCTGGCGATCGGCATTTCGCTTGTTACACCGGATCGCAATCCGAGTATCTCCAATTTCCAGCTCATCTCCCTGCAACTGCCGGGTATGCTCATCAGCGGCGTGACGACTGGCTTCGTCTACGCCATGATCGCGCTCGGATATACGCTGGTGTACGGCGTCCTCAAGTTCATCAACTTTGCCCACAGCGAAATCTTCATGGTGGGTTCGGTGGTTGGATTTGAGATCATGATGCGAATTTTCTCTACCCGCTTTGTCAACGAAGCGGGGGATACTGTTTCTGCCATCACTGTTTGGAGTCCGGTTACATTGGTTCTCGTGACAGTGGCGGGAGCGGCGCTTGCCAGTGGTTTGCTGGCGGTGCTGATCGAGCGCGTAGCTTATCGCCCCCTGCGGCGTGCCCCGCGGCTCGTCCCGCTGATCACGGCGATCGGCATCAGCTTCGTCCTGCAGGACCTGGTGCGCGCGTTCGAATCGATC
>SZPD01000523.1 GCA_030263515.1 Anaerolineae bacterium CFX9
CAACATCGTCGGCATCTATTCATTTGGCGACGTTGATAACCTCTACTACATGGTGATGGAATTTGTGGATGGGCGCGATCTCGCGGTGCTGATCCGTGAGTCCACCGGTTTTGCGCCGGTGCAGATCCTGCGCATCATCCACGATATCGCCGGGGCGCTCGACTATGCCCATGCCGGCGGTGTCATCCACCGCGATATCAAGCCGTCGAATATCATGGTGCGCCCGGACGGCCATGCCGTGCTGACCGATTTCGGTCTCGCGCTGAGCGTGCCGGAAGGCTCGATAGGCAATACCTTTGGCAGCGCGCACTATATCGCCCCGGAACAGGCGATCTCCTCGGCGCAGGCCGTCCCCCAGAGCGATCTGTACTCGCTCGGCGTCGTGCTGTTCCAGCTTCTGACAGGACGTGTGCCCTTCGACGATCCTTCTGCCATGACGGTTGCGCTCAAGCACCTGAGTGACCCGCCCCCTAGCCCGCGTGACTATAACCCGGAAATCAGCGAAGCCGTTGCAGCGGTCGTGCTGAAGATGCTGGAGAAAGAGCCGCAGGATCGCTATGCGAGCGGCGAGGCATTCGCGCGCGCCCTGGAAGTGGCGCTGGGGATCACCGCCTCCGGTGAGATCTACGCGCCGCCCGGCTCACATCTGACGACGAGTGAGATGCATATCGTGGCGGGAAATGCCGCGTCGAACACGATCGCCTTTCGTTCAGATGAGCCGTCCGAACCGCTGGTGCAGAAGCCCGCTTCAAAGCCATCCAGCCCGACCAGTCCCACCAGCCTGAAGCCCTTCCCGACCATCAAGCCGCTTTCGCCCGAAGCTTACAGCGGAACCTCCCTGCGTCCGCCTGCGCCGGAATATGTCGGGCCGGAAGATGAAGCGCCGCCGAAATCCCCTGCTCCCCAGGCGAGACGCCGCTGGTGGCTGGCGGGCATCGCAGCGCTGATCGTGATCGCGGTGGCGATGGCAGCGCTTTCCGGCGGAGACACCTCAACCGAGATGATCGCCGGCGCGACGAGCATTGCCGGAGCCGTGATCACTCCGCTGACGGATACGCCGCCGCCCACACGCGCCACAGCGGCAGCTTCAGCGCCGCCCGCCGTGATCGCCACATCTGCGCCGCCCTCCGTCACGTCTGTACCGCCGACAGCGACGCATACTTCAACCCGCACACCGACAGAGACCCCCATGCCGACGGCGACGGAAGTGACCGCCACCCTGACGACGCCGCCCACTGTGGAGCCGACCCCACCGCCCGCCACGGAGACCGCGGCCTTTCTCCCCAACAGCGTCCAGTTGATCTACGATGGCGATACGCTCGTCCTGCGCAACCCCACGGCGGACACGGTCAATATCAGCGGGCTGCTGTTCATCCAGCGCAGCCCCGGTGGCGACCGCGCCTTCTTCGCCGATCTATGGGCGGGCGGCTCGCGGCCTGTGTGGGCACTGCCGAGCGGAGACTGTTTTCAGGTCTGGCGCATTGAACTGCCGGAGCGTGATCTGCCGGCTGGATGCGAAGTCAGGCATGCATGGCGCTCAATCGCCAGCCCGCGCTGGTTCTGGCTGAGCGACGATCCGTCTGCAACCTTTGAAGTCAGGCGTGGGGATGAGGTGCTGGCAACCTGCCGCGTCAACATCGGAACATGCACCGTCCCGCTCAGCGGAACGACGTGAGGCGATCCGGGCTGATGGGAAATACAGATATCACTCCCTAGGCGCGGCTGAGCGGCAGTTCAACGGTGAAGATACTGCCTTTGCCCGGCGCGCTCTCGACCGTGATCGTGCCGCCATGCAGTGACACGCAGTCCTGGACGATACTTAATCCCAATCCGGTTCCGGCGATATCGCCAACGCC
>SZPD01000102.1 GCA_030263515.1 Anaerolineae bacterium CFX9
TAGACAAGAACCGTAAAAACAAGGGAGTGGGGAAATATAAACTATAGAAATGAACGCATGCCCGCCATCATCAGGCGAAGAACGGCTACCATGCTTCCGACATTCAGCGCTGGAAGTGTCAGCGGTGTGCAAGATGTCGCCTGTCTTTGATATTCCCCCCTTTCCGATGACCTGAGCCTGTTGACAATTAGAACATATGATCCTATCATAGATGAACACATGTTCTGATTGTACAGGAGAGGTGAATGATGCTCAAGGCGGTCTGGGTCGAGATTCCCGTGCTTAACCTTGAACGGGCAATGAAATTCTATCAGTCGGTATTTGAGCTGGAAGTCACGCCTATCGACGCCGATAATGTGCGCCGCACAACCACGCTGGTGCACGCAGACGACGAGGGCGGCATCGGCATCTCGCTCAACCAGACGGCGAACTTCATGCCGGGCGATCGGGGACCGCTGCTCTACCTGTATACAGGCAAGGATGTGGTCGAATATCTGGAGCGTGTAGAGCCTGCGGGCGGACGAATCGTGCAGGGAAAGACGCCGATGAGCGAGAACAACGAAGGTTTCTACTACGCCACCATCCTTGATACCGAGGGGAATATGCTGGCATTTTCCGCCTTCTGAGCGCAGTCCAGCGGCATGATGAAGCAGCAGAGGTGTCTCCGAAATGAACCGGAGACACCTCTGTTCTTTTATCGGCGGCTGGAGAGCCGCGCGCTATTCGCCTGTCTTGAGACCCAGCTTGCGCGCCAGCACATGCGCATGCGCCTGGCGGACGGCCAGCGGCGGTGTATGCCCGTTGGCATATTCGCCGCTGAGAAGCTGCTCTAGCCGAAACAGATCGGTACGCGAAGTCAGATCGAGGCTCATCGGCGTGACCGAGACATGCCCCTCATGCATGACGACATAGACATCGGAGTCTGGCTCGGCTTTGGAAGCGTCCGAGTTGAAATCGTAGCCGATCCGCCCGACATCGTTGAGCGCGATGCGTTCGGGGCGCGTTGGCCAGTAGACGCGCCGCCGCGAGATGCGTGTGACTTTCCACGGCGTCTCCGGTGTGCAGACGAGCGGGGTGTCGATCTTGAGCACATCGACATCATCCGGCTTGTCAGAATACATCATCCATTCGCCGAACTTGCGCGCAAAGTACGCCGCGCCGGAAAAATCGACATCGGTCGAGTACGTCAGGTGAAGATCCTTGGGCGTCTGCTGGCTGACGGCGATCGCCGGGATGCCGAGGCTGGCGGCTTCGAGCGCCGCGCCCACCGTGCCGGAGATGGTCACGCCGTTCCCGGCATTTTCGCCATAGTTGATGCCGGAGACGACCAGAGACGGAATCCGGTCTGCCAGCTCGATCACGCCGTGCTGAACTGCCTGGGCAGGGGTTCCATCGACGGCATAGACCTTGACGAGCGTCCCGTTGATCTGCCGCTCATCCTCATAGATACGCCCTTCGCTGGTGATGGGCATGCTGCGCCCCGTGCCGCTCTGCTGCTCACGCGGGGCGACCACCAGCACATCGCCGAGATCGGCGAAGGCTTCGACGGCAGCCCACAGACCGGGGGAGCCGATGCCATCATCATTGGAAAACAGGATAAGCGGGCGCTCAGAACTGCTCATGGGGGAACCTTCATCATGTTAATTAGACTGATCATTTGCGGTTCATCGTACACCGAGTCCGGCGATGTCTCAAGTCAGACTCGATGAACCTTAATGCCAGTCGATGAAAGTTAACGCTTTGTTGAGGCTTACTTGATGCGCTGATCGTAGTAGGCAGGAATGCCGAGCGTATCGGCGATCAGCCAGGCAGCGCTGCGGGCTTTGGTCACCAGCAGGGGGTTGGTCAGCGGCGTGACCAGCTCGCTGTTGAGCTGTTCGACTGCCTGCTCCATCGCTTCTGGCGGCAGGTTGGCCAGCCCCAGCGCGACTGCCTTGATCTTGTCGTCAGGATGAGAGGCGGTGAGCAGATGCCGGAATTTTTCTTCCGGCAGCGCCAGGTTGATCTCTGCCAGATGCACCGTGCGCTGCGGTTTGCGCGCCGAGACTTTGCCGACGACTTCGCTCACATAGATGCTCTGAATCTGATCCAGCCCCATCTGCCAGCGAATGTTGTTTTTGTTGAGCGCAATCACCTGCCGCCGCGGGCCATCGATCACGTAGCGGTTGACGCGCCGTCCGGCACGCAGGATCGAGACGATGGACGTGATCAGCAGCAGCGCAGCAGCGCCAAAACCGACATAGGGCAGAAATTCCGGCTGAGGCGGCGCGATGCCGCTGGTGAGCGAAGCATAGGACAGCACGATGAACACCACCGCCCACAGCACGTTCCAGATCGCGCGTACCAGGCTGGAACGACGCCATGAGGACGCCAGTCTGAGTTCCAGAACGCGGGGGGCGATCTCCGTCAGCGTCCAGCGTTCAAGGCGGATCGGGAGGGCAGGCCGCGGCTGAGCAGGTACATTCGTCAGCGGAAGGGGCGTCTGCATCGGGGCTGCCGGCGCAGAGGTTACGGACGGGGCATATGCGGCGGCTGTTGCAGCGCCGTTGACCTGGTCTTTGGGCGGCACGAGCGAGAAGGGGCGCTGGAGCCTTGTCGCCAGGCTGGTGCCGGCTTCTTCAGCGATCGCGCGCTGAGTCTGCGCCGTCGGGTCGTTCCATGAGGCGATCTCCACCCAGCGGCTGCCGCGCGGTTCTGCCAGCTCATTTGAGATCATCAGACCGAGATGCCACGCGCCATCTTTGGCTGACCAGCCTGTAACCACGCGCTGCACGTGTGACGCGCTGATTCTGCCTTGTTCCGGCAGGCGGCGCTGCACCGCAAAGAGCGCCGCATAGCGCAGCTCGGCATCGCTGGCTTCCAGCAGCACGCGCTCAGCGCCAGCGCCGTTTGCCAGCATCCGCCAGCGTTCCGGCTGAACCTCGATCGTGATATTGCTTTCAGCGGAAATTCGCGTCATGGGGGAAAAATCGCTTCAGAAAGGCTCACACAGGTGAACTAGTTTACTCTTGTGCGCCCATCATGACCAGTGCTAACTGATCCGCAGTCGCCACCTGCGCGCATTTCCCCTCTTTTCCCCCACAGGTCAGCCGTGGCGGAGCATAAAACGCTGCATACGCTCCAGCGCCTGCTCGATATGCTCCTCGCTGGCGGTGTAGGATGCGCGGATGTAGCCATCGCCGCTCCGGCCGAAGGCACTGCCCGGCACAACGGCGACCTGCTCCTCGCGCAGCAGGGTCTCGCAGAAATCCTCATCGTTCATGCCAGATGCGGCGATGCTGGGGAAGGCGTAAAATGCGCCGCGCGGCTCGAAGCAGGTCAGCCCAAGCTGGTTGAAGCCGCTCACGATCAACTGACGGCGACGGTCGTACTGCTGGCGCATGTACTCGACATCCTCCTCCCCGTGCAGCAGCGCCTCGACTGCCGCCATCTGCCCGGTCGTGGGGGCAGACATGATCAGGTACTGATGCAGCTTGCGCATGGCTTCCATCAGCGGGGCAGGCGCTGTCGCATAGCCGATGCGCCAGCCGGTCATGGCGAACGATTTGCTCATGCCGCTGAGTACAATCGTTCGCCGCCACATGCCGGGCAGCGAGGCGAAGCAGATATGCTCCGCCTCGTAAACCAGCCGCTCGTAGATCTCGTCGCTGATCACGACCAGATCATACTTCTCGGCGACAGCCGCCACCTCGCGCAGGTGTTCGCGCGTCAGGATAGCGCCCGTCGGATTATTCGGATAGCTGATCAGGATCGCCTTGGTGCGCGCCGTGACCGCAGCTTCAAGCGCTGCGCCCGTCACCTGAAATTCATGCTCGACGGTCGTGCGCACCATGACGGGCACGCCGCCCGCCATCTCCACCGCGGCGGCGTTGGCCACAAAGCACGGCTCGACGACCAGCACTTCATCGCCCGGATCGAGAATGGCTTTGAGCGCCAGCCAGAGTGCCTCGCTCACACCGACCGTCACCAGCACCTCATTTTCCGGATGATAGTGAATCCCATACAGCCGTTCGATATACGACGAGATGGCGCGCCGCAGTTCGAGTGTGCCGCTGTTGCTGGTGTAGGCGGTCTGCCCGTGCTGGAGAGACTCGATCCCTTTTTGCAGGATGCGCTTCGGCGTGGTGAAGCTCGGCTCACCGATGCTGAGAGAAATCACATCGTCCATCGTCGCGGCGATGTCGAAGTACTTGCGAATGCCGGACGGCTTGAGGGTCTGAACGCTCTGCGAGACGAAACTCCGCATGATCAGTATCTGTCCTGTTGGGTTGCTTTGTGAAAATCTGCTAAAGTCCCTGACATTATGCATGAAATCTGCGCGCTTTCCATAGCGCAGGAATACTCAACTTTGCCAGAGGCTTTCAGACAGAGTGTAGAAATGGATGAGATCAGGATGCTGATTCCCACACGATGACGCCATCCGGGCGGGTTTCAGCCCGCTGCCAGACGCCTCTGCCCGTCAGCGGTTTTCGATCGGCATAGTACAGCTCATGGAACGGCGCATGTTCGCGAAAGCCCAGCTTTTTCGCCAGCGCTGCCGAACGGATATTATCGCCGTCGCAGTCCCAAATCGGTTTCAGCCCGCGTGAGACGGCTTCCTGCAGGAATGCCGCGCTGACCGCCAGACCGTAACCCTGCCGCTGGAACGCCTCAATCGTATCAATACCGACAATTACGCCGCGCTGGCTGATCGATACCGGATACATCACGCTGGCGATCTGATCGTTCGCCATCGCGCACCACGTGAAGCCGCCATCGAACAGCGCCGCCCGATCGCCCCAGAAGATGCGCAGAAATGGCTCAGGCAGCGCCGCATCGATCTGCTCCAACAGCGCGAGGCTGTCAGCGCGGACGAGCGCTGCGCCTTCTGGCAGCGGCGCATCAGGGATGGGCATCCCATCTTCCCACTGGAAGTTCCGCCGCACGATCACACCCAGCGGCAGATCGCGCAGAAGCGCCGCCTGCCACGCTGCATCGAACACGACATAGCCGAAGTGCTGCTCGAAGATATTCAGCCCGGTGGGCGAGTCGCAGATGAAGCGGTGCAGCGCCGTATTGAACCTCCCGGCGATAAAATATTCGTAGGTGCGGCAAAGCAGCGCCGCAGATGGATTCTCCGCATCATCGACGAAGATGCGCCCCGGCTGGCGCTGCTCAAAAACGGCGTCGTAAGCAGGTTGATCGTAGTCTGCACCGGCATAGAGCGCGGCGGCGCGGCTGAAAAAGGACACAGGCAGTTCATAGATCAAGGTTTGCGCGCGCAAGAGTGTTTCTCCTCATGATGAGAAAGCGGTTATTCAGCCTGAAGGGTGAAAGTGAATGACAAACAGCGCCGGGCAGCCTGTGCACGGCGTGGAAGCGCGCCCGGTGGGGCGTCGATCAGAGGACTTGCGGGTGGTGTCTCGTCAGCATACGGTTACGATAGCAGAGAGGGCGGCAGGCTGTCAATCAGCCTGTACGTTTCACAATAAAAGGCAGGTGAGACATTCATCAAAGGCAAAAAATCAGCAGGAGGACGATGACGATGAGTACACCGGTTCAGCCGCGCCGAACCCGTCCGGATATTCCCGTGGAATATGGCGTCCCGAATGATGAGGAAGGCATGATCGAATGGTCATGGGTGGAGGAACAGCTCCGGAAGGCGCGTAACTACTGGCTGGTCAGCACTTACCCGGACGGGCGTCCGCACAGCGTTCCATCATGGGGATCATGGGCGGAGAATCGCCTTTACTTTGGCGGCGGCGATATGACGCGCCATGCGAAGAATCTGGCGGTCAACCCGCAGATGATCGCTCATCTGGAAAGCGGCGATGAGGTGGTGATCATCTATGGCACGGCCGTAAAGGCAGAGGCGTCCGAGGCGGTCATGAAGCAGATCGAGGCAGATTACACTGCCAAGTACAAGATGCCGGAACAGCCGAACTACATGCTGATCCCGGAGAAGATTCTGGCGTGGACAGGCTTCCCGCAGACGCCGACGCGCTTCCTGTTCGAGAGCTAAGTGCCCGATCCGGCAAAAAAATCCCCCCTCCGCGCAGGCGGAGCGGGGGCTGGCACTTCAGTTTCAACGCACCCGGTTCAGACGGCGGCTGCCTGCTCACGAGGCACATAATGATGATTTTCGCGGACGATTAGCGCGGCGGCGTTCCTGCTGCGGTAATCGCTGATGTGATCGTAGAGAATGCCTTTGGGTCTGAAGCCGTTGCGGATCTGAACGCTCAACGTAGGATCGTGGATTTTCCCCTGCCAGACGCGCAGTGCGTACTGCGCAACCGTCAGATGCGAATGATGCGGATAGCCGGGCATGAGCGCGCCCGCAATTTCTCCGCGCAGGTTGAGCTGGCGTACCAGCCGGTGTCGCGCCTCATACAGACGACGCCCGACACGCAGTCCGCGATAGCTGGGATGAACACTGACATCCGCCCCATACAGCCATTCGCCTTCAGGGTCATGATTGGTCAGCCAGCCATCGGCAATCGCTTCGGCATAGGTATGCTGAATATGGGCAAAGTCGAAATTGGTGCGGAAGGTCGAGGTTGCGCCGATCACCGTTTCACGGCTGCCCTCGCGTGCCAGGGCGACGAACTGACCTTCAGGGAAAAGCTGCATATGTTTAAGGTACTTCTCGGCGGTGAACAGCTCGCTTTCGTCGAGCGTGGGGAAAACAATCCGCTGCAGCTCCGCCAGCGCTGCGGCGTATTTGGGGTGGCTGTTGACGACCGTCACATGTAAATGTGCAGGGTCTGAGAGGCGTAGTATCATGGACTGACCCCCATATAGACGGTTTTAACTTCCATGTACTCATAAATGCCTTCCGAGCCGCACTCCCGGCCGATGCCACTCTGCTTGATGCCGCCGAAGGGGGCTTCCGGAGTCGAGATCAGCCATTCATTGACGCCGATCATGCCGAACTCCAGCCCTTCATACATTTTGATCGCGGTCTTGACATCATTGGTCTGCACATAGGCAGACAGTCCGACTTCCAGTGCGTTAGCCATCGAAAGAACCTCCTCAACATCACTAAAGGGGATGACGGGCATCACCGGCCCAAAGATCTCTTCCCCATAAACACGCATATTGGAATCGAGATTGCCGATCACTGTCGGCTGGTAGAAATAACCGCGCGGCTGCGATGTCACTGAAGTGCCGCCTGTGATGATCTCCGCGCCCTGGGCAGCGGCTTCTTTCACCATCGCCTCGACACGCTGGCGCTGCACCGCGTTGATCAGCGGACCGACATCGGTTGTCTCGATCAATCCACTGCCGAGTGTGAGCTTCGACGACAGATCGGCGACGCGCTCCGTGAACTCCTCGACGATCCGGCTGTGGACCATATAGCGCTGCGGCGCAACGCAGACCTGACCATTGTTGCGATATTTGAACTGCACCGCCTCGCGCGTGACCCGGTCGAGATCGACATCGGGAAAGATGATGACGGGTGCGTTGCCGCCCAGCTCCAGCGCCAGTTTGGTCACCGTCTGCGAAGCGCCGTCCATCAGCAGCTTGCCGACGCGGGTGCTGCCTGTGAAGCTGATCTTGCGGACGCGCGCATCGCGCAGCATCGCCTTGCCCATCGGATCCGCTTCGCCGTTGATCACATTCAGTACGCCCGCGGGAAGCCCTGCCTCAACCAGCGCGTGCGCATACAGCATGGCCGAGCGCGGCGTATACTCGCTCGGTCGCCCGACGACGGTGCAGCCCGCCGCCAGCGCTGCCGCCCATGCGCGCGCCAGGTTGTAGACAGGGAAATTCCACGCCGTGATCACGCCGACGACGCCGATCGGCTCATACATCGTCATCAGGCGTTTGCTGGCGTTGCGGCTGGGGATGACATGCCCGTAAGTGCGCTTGGATTCTTCGGCAAACCATTCGAGCAGGTTAGCGCCGGTGTTCCATTCGGCGCGCGCCTCGCGGATCGGCTTGCCAGACTCTTCGACCGTGTAAACGGCGAGTTCTTCAATCCGCCCGCGGATCCAGGTGGCGGCGCGCATCAGAATTTCAGCACGTTCGTAGGGGGTTCTGGCGCGCCAGGCAGGCAGCGCGCGGGCTGCCGCGTCGATGGCGGCTTCGGCATCCGCGCCATTTCCGAACGGCAGTTGGGCGATGACTTCTTCTGTCGCCGGGTTGACAAGATCCCAGACGCCGCCGTTGGCAGCATCCACCCATGCACCGTCAATGAGCTGCTGAAAGCGAAAAGTCATTCTTGAGTTGTCCTTCACGAAAAATACTCTCTGTTTACTACCTTACCTTTAAATGGGGGGATTTGGCAACGGAACTTGTGTTCTCAACTTTACAACCCGTTTTTTGTACACATTCAACAGGCGAGCCGTGTCCTTTTCTCTCAGGGTTCTCTCAGGAAAGAATCGTCGGGCAGTCGTCAGAAAATTGATGTTTTTTTAACGTACATCTGGAGAAAAAGTGTCCTATAATGAACGCTTGTGTGCCCGCCCCGGAACGACAGGGATCCGCCGGCGGGCTTGCACACCCACTGTCCACTGATGCAGGGAGGAACTGCACGCCGCACAGCGATTTGTGCGCTTGTCTCTTGACCAGAGGGAGACCCGTAAAACTAGATGAACAACGTCCGCATGGACACTGTGCTGCACGATTCGGAAACCGCCACTCCTAGTCTCGTCCTCGATTTTGAAAAAATCGCCCATACGTACCAACGCTTCGTCGAGTCGTTTCCCGGCGCCGAGATCTTTTACGCTGTCAAGGCGAACGCCAACCCGCTGATTCAGCAGTTGGTCGTCAACCGCGGCGGCGGCCTTGAGATCGCGTCACTCGCCGAGCTGAACCTGGCGCTGAGCGCCGGAGCCAGCGGCGATCAGATCATCTGCTCCAACCCGATCAAAAGCCCCATCTTCCTGCGTCAGATGCAGGCAGCCGGGGTCTATGCGGTGGTGGTGGATTCAACCTGGGAAGTCGAAAAGGTTGCCGAGCATGCGCCGGGCAGCCGCGTTTACGTGCGCATGGCGGTGGATAACACCGGCAGTGTGCTGCCGCTGGCAGGCAAGTTCGGTGTGGATGCTGCGACGGCGCTCGATCTGTGCGATCAGGCGCGTGCGCTCGGCCTGGAGCCGATCGGTCTGTCTTTCCACGTCGGCTCACAGTGCCTGAACCCGCAGAACTGGGTCAACGCGATCCGCGCCTGTGGCGAGGTCTGGCAGGCGGCGGAAGCGCGCGGGCATCACTTCAGCTTCCTCGATATTGGCGGCGGCTTCCCCGCCGGGCATCATCACACGCCCAGCATTCCGACCATCGAGTCGATCGGTGAGGCGGTGATGCGCGCTGTTGCCGAGTTCATCCCGGCGACGTGTGATCTGATGCTGGTGCTGGAGCCGGGGCGCGGCCTGGTTGGCGAAGCCGGTGTGCTGATCACCTCGGTGATGGGCAAGGCGCTGCGTAACGGGATGCAGTGGCTGTATCTCGATGCCGGCGTCTTCAACGGGCTGATGGAGACCTACGAAGGTTTTCCGCCGGTTGTCCGCCCTCTGCGTGAGCATAACGAGGATCGCCCGCTGACGCGCTATACGCTGGCGGGGCCGAGCTGCGACTCGTGCGATGTGATCGCGCGTGATATCGAACTGCCGGAAGTGCATATCGGCGAGCGCCTGATCTTCCTGGATGCGGGGGCCTATACGACGGAATATGCGGCGGCGTTCAACGGGTTCCCCGTGCCGCAGGTGGTCAGCTTGCATACCAGCGCCATCGCCGCGCCAGTTCCTGAACTGGCGTAAGCCTGTCACCTCTTTCCCTATAGCTGCCCGTCGCGCCCTCTCCACACGAGAGGGCGCGTTCATTTATCAGGATGCTGCCGATTCGGGAATTGAGCCAAAAGCGGGGATTTGGGGTAATGTAGGTGTACATGTGTTCGTAAAAACAGGTGTCTTCAGGAGATCTCATGTCCAGCGCGCCCGCCGAATCGATGAACGTCGAAACCTTCAGCCGTCTCGCCCAGACGATCGAAGCCGAAGTGAAGCGGGTGATCGTCGGGCAGGATGATGTAGTGCGCGCGGTGCTGATCTGCATCATCGCCGGGCGGCATGCGCTTCTGGAGGGCGTCCCCGGCCTCGGCAAGACGATCCTGATCCGCACGATGGCGGACGCGCTCAACCTGCGTTTCTCGCGTATTCAGTTCACGCCGGACATGCAGCCGGCCGACATCACCGGCACAGACATCCTCGAAGACAGCGCCGATGGTCGCAGCAAGATTCGCCGCTTCCAGCCAGGCCCCGTTTTCGCCAACCTGATTCTGGCGGACGAGATCAACCGCGCCACGCCCAAAACACAGTCTGCGCTGCTGGAAGCGATGGCTGAGAAGACCGTCACCGTCGCCAATACGACGTATCCGCTTGAAGCGCCATTTTTCGTGCTGGCGACGCAGAACCCGCTGGAGATGGAAGGCACGTATCCGCTGCCGGAAGCCCAGCTCGACCGGTTCATGTTCAAGGTCAACGTCAGCTTTCCCAGCCGTGAGGAACTGGTGAGCATCCTCGACCGCACGACGGGTTCCGGCGTGCCGTCTGCGCAGAAAGTGGCGGATGGCGCGCAGGTGATCGAGATGGGACGCAAGGCGCTCGATGTGCCCGTGCCGACTCATGTTACCGAGTATGTGGCGCGGCTGGTGCTGGCGACGCATGCCGGCACGCCCGACGCGCCGGAAATCGTCCGCCGCTACGTGCGCTATGGAGCCAGCCCCCGCGGCGCGCAGTCGCTGATCCTGGGCGCGAAGATCAACGCGCTGCTGGAAGGGCGCTTCAACGTCGCCTTTGATGATGTTGCCGCTGTCGCGCCTGCTGCGCTGCGTCACCGCATCATCCTCAACTACGATGCTGGCGCAGACGGTGTGCCTGCTGACGCCATCATCGCCGAAACGATCAAGTCGCTGCCGAAAGCCTGATCTGATGGCTGACGCGATCCTGTTCGATGAACCGACGCGGCGGCGGCTGGAACAGCTCATGCTCGTCGCGCAGAAAGTCCGCGCCGGGGCGATCAAGGGCGAGCGCCGCAGCACCAAACGCGGGACCAGTATCGAGTTCGCCGATTACCGCAATTACGCGCCGGGGGATGATCTGCGCCGTCTGGACTGGAACATCTACGCCCGTCTTGGCCGTCCGCTGACCAAGCTGTTTGAAGATGAGGAAGATCTTTCGGTTCATCTGCTGATCGACACGTCCGCCAGCATGAACTTTCCGACAGAAGGCGCGCCGGATCACAACAAATTCCTGTGGGCGCGGCGGCTGATCGGCGGGATCGGCTACATCTCGCTGACGACGAGCGACCGGATGATTTCGGCGGCGGTGAGCATCGACGGGCAGCGTGTGCCGCCGTTCGGCCCGTCGCGCGGGCGTGCTGCCAGCATCGGCTGGTTTCGCTGGCTGTCCGAGCTGCGCGCCGCGGGCGAAACCGACCTGAATGCGACGCTGAAGGATTACGCGGCGCGGCTGAAACGCCCCGGTCTGTGCGTGATCGTCAGCGACTGCTTCAGCGCAGGCGGCATCGTCGATGGGCTGAACGCACTGCTCGGTCGCGGCTGTGAGGTGGCGCTGATCCACACGCTTTCCCCGGAAGAAGTCGATCCGCCGCTGGTGGGCGATCTGCGGCTGGTGGATGCGGAAACTGGCATCGGGCAGGATGTCTCCCTCGATCCCGGCCTGCGCGAGCAGTATATCCGCCGCGTCACGGCGTGGCAGCAGGATCTGAGGGCAGACTGTACTCGCCGCGGCGCGCATTACATCCCGGTGGTGACGAGCGCCGGCTGGGATCGTGTCATCCTGCACGAAATGCGCCGTGCTGGTATCGTCAGGTAAGGCTGAAGGGTGATGAGCAGAGCATGTCGTTCCTGACTCCGCTGGCGCTGATCGCGCTGGCGCTGGCGATCCCGATCGTCCTGATGTACATGCTGCGGCTGCGCCGGCGTGAAGTTGTTGTGTCCAGCACGTTCCTGTGGCGGCAGATCCTGCGCGATCAGGAAGCCAACACACCGTGGCAGCGGCTGCGGCGCAATCTGCTGCTGTTTTTGCAGCTTCTCATCCTGCTGCTGCTGGCGCTGGCGCTGGCGCGCCCGTATATCACCGTGCCTGCCGTGAGCAGCGGGCGCATCGCCCTGCTGATCGACGCCTCGCTGAGCATGAACGCCTCGGACAGCGCGGACGGATCACGGCTGGCAGAGGCGCAGCGCCGGGCGCGCGAGATCGTCGATACCATGAGCGATGCCGATACGATCACGATCATCCGCGTCGGCGCGGCGGCGGAAGTCATGTCTCCATACAGCGCGGATCGCGTGCAGCTCAACGCTGCCATCGACGCCATCCAGCCCGGATATGGCGGCGCAGACTGGAACGCGGCGCTCACGCTGGCGGCGGCGGGCGCGCAGGGCGCAGAGGATTTCAGCGTGGTGCTGATCAGCGACGGCGCGGACTTCGCTCCGGGTTCGACAACCGCGCCCAATCTGCCTGCTATCCCCGGCAGTCTGAATTATGTCCGCGTGGGCGAGTCGTCGGAAAATCTGGCGGTGACTGCGCTGGCGACACGCGCTCTGCCCGGCGAACCGCCGCAGCTTTTCGGGCAGATCACCAATTACGGGCCCCGCGACAGTGAGGCGATTTTCTCGCTGCGGGTGGATGGCGAGCTGTTCGCTGCCGAACGGGTGACGGTTCCGGCGGGCGGTGATCTGCCGTTTGTCTCGTCTGCGCTGCCCGCGGCCTTCACCACACTGCAAGCGGACATTTCTGCGCCGGCGGGTGTGCAGTGGATCGATTATCTCGCCGAAGACAACGCCGCTTTTGCCGTGCAGTCCGGGCGCGGACCGCGCCGCATCCTGCTGATGA
>SZPD01000103.1 GCA_030263515.1 Anaerolineae bacterium CFX9
CCGGCGGGCAGTGCTGTGCCCGGCGTCACCTGGCACAGCGTGGCAGAGCAGATCGTCCCCGCGCTGTAGAAACCAACGTGAACCGCGCCCGACGTATTGCCGACATACATGTAATAGCCCTGGGCGCTGCTGTCGTGATTCCAGCGATAGGTCGGTGTCGCCGGAGCCGTCGCCAGGCTGCCAGTCACGCTCAGGCTGGTGGGGACGGCCGGGAAGCCGCCAACCGCGATATAGAAATTCGCGCTGTACGGGCCGTAATTACCAGATGCGTTGTGCGCAGTGACCTTGAAGATGTAGTTCCCGGCAGCCAGCGCAGTGCCAGGCGTGACCGCGCACGTGCTGGTGGAGCAGATCGACGCCGCGCTGTAGTATCCCTGAACTGCCGCGCCGGATGAGCCGCCGACGTACAGGTAGTAGCCTGTGGCAACCCCCGGATTGTGATTCCAGCGGTAGGTGGGCGTGGCGGGCGCGGGGCTGAGCGTGCCGGTCACGTTCAGGCCGGTGGGCGCAGGCGGTCCTGGATTCGGCGTGTTGGTCGGCGACGGCGTGAGAGAGACCGCCAGCGTATTCGTGGGCGTGTTGGTCGGCGACGGCGTAAAGGTTGGCGTGTTGGTGGCCGTCGGACCGACGACGAAGGTCGCATCCGGGCTGTAGGATCCGTAGCCGGACGTATTCCAGCCGATAACTTTCCAGACATAGCTGCCTGCCGTCAGCGGCACGTTCGGCGTGAAGTTACACAGGCTGGTCCCGCAGATCGCCGATGCCGTCTGGAAACTGCCGATCACCTGACCGCTGGGACCACCGACATAAATGTAGTAGCCCTGCGTGAGCGTGCTGTGATTCCAGCGGTAGGTTGGCGTGACGGGCGGCGGATTCAGGCTGCCGACGATCGTCAGCCCTGACGGCGTGACCGGGATCGGCAGCGGCGTCGGCGTGTTCGTCGGCGTGCGCGTGTTCGATGGCGTGGGTGTCACCGTCGGGCGGATGCCATTGTTCATCGCCCAGACCAGGCCGCCGTTGGTTTGCAGCGTCTGCCCCTGAGCGCGCAGCAGCGCCGCCACAGCCGAGACATGCGGCGTGGCGAACGATGTGCCCGTCGCATAGGAATAGGGCACAGGGCTGGCGAAGCTGTCCGTAGTGACGATATCGCGTCCGGGGGCGTAAACATCGATCTCCGGACCGGTCGAATTGAAGCTGCTGGGCTGGAGATTCGAGTCAACCGAGGCGACAGCGATCACCGGCGCGTAGGCTGCCGGGTACTGCACGCCGGGCATACCGGTATTCCCCGCAGCGGCGACGACGGTCACGCCGTTGCTGACGGCATAATTGACCGCGTTCTGAAGCACTGTCGCCGGCGAAGCTCCGCCCAGCGACAGGTTGATGATATGCGCGCCGTTGTTGGTCGCATAGACGATGGCGTTGGCGATATTGGAATACGAGCCGAACCCATTGGTATCGAGCGCGCGCACCGGCATGATCAGGGTGTTGGGCGCTGCGCCAGCGATGCCCGCCGCATTGTGGATGTTGGCGGCGATCACGCCCGCAACGCTGCACCCATGCCCATTGCCGGGATCATTCGGATTGTTGTCGTTGTCCACAAAATCGTAACCCGCGATGATCCGCCCCTGCAGGTCAGGGTGTGATGGGCAGATGCCGGTGTCGATCACGGCGACGATGGTCGTGATCGGGCTGGGGGGCAGCGCCGCCCATGCCTGCGGCACGCCGATCGCGGGAAGCCCCCACTGGAGGCTGTAATAGGTATCATTGGGCGGAATCGGGAAGGACGCCGCGGCGGCTTCTTCCTGGAAGATCGAAGCGAGATAATCCGGCTCGGCTTCAGCGACGATGGCGGAAGGCGGCAGATCGTTCTGATCCAGCCCGCGCGGGATATTGACCACGACGGCATCGAGCGCTTCAAGATTGCTGCTGACCGTCCCGCCGATCGACTGGATGTAGGCGGCGCGCTCACTGGGGCTGCTTTCCGGCGCGAAATTGATCACAACCTGGTTTGGAACCGAGACTGGCTCGCCAAGCAGGACGACGGAAGGCGGCGGCAGTTCGAGCGTCGGCAGCGCGGGTTGTGCCTGCAGCATTCCCGAAGGACTGGCAGGCGGCAGCGTTGGGAACGGGGTGCGCGTCGCGGTGGACGACGCGGTCGCCGTGGCAGTTGCGGTCGCCGTAAAGGTTTCCGTCAGCGTGGGTTCCGTTGTGAAGCGGGTGATGGCAGGCGTCGGCTGAAGGGCGACGCTCACCGGCGCGCTGACTTCTGGCGCGGCGGCGATCGCTGGCGGGGCTGGCGGCGGAATATCCGGCGGCGCAGGAGCCTCAGCCAGCGCGACGGTCTCGGCGTCCGCAGCCTGCTCCGGGGGGAGCTGCATCAGCGTCGGGATGTCGCTGTCACTGGTCGCCCGCAGGGAAGGCAGAAGCGTTGAGGCGACGAAAACAAAAACCGCCAGCAGGACGAGCTGGAGGGTAAGCAGCAGAAGGATATGACGACGATTCAAGGAACAAAACTCCAGTAAAGCGGGTTCATCCGCTTTGCCGATGACCTATTTTGTCATTCTATCACAGGTCTGATTCATGGATTTTTATTCATAACACAATTATTACAGTTTTTGAGGCGGGCGGCGGTTGTCCGACAGGGGGAAGATGAAGTATCTTCACGATCAGCCGCCAACAGGCGGTGTGCTTTAATTGAGGAACCACGGCAGCATCAGGCAGGTGAATCCTGTGAGTGTTCTGGCATGACCCGTTTTTCATCCCTGCAATCGCACCTGACGCGCAGCCGCCCGTCCGTGCTGCTGCGCACCTTTCTGGCCATCCTGCGGCGCGACGGTCTCAGCGCGGTGACAACCCGGCTGATCCGCTGGCTGCGCGGCGAGCGCCGCTTCTACCAGGCCAAGGATCGCACCAATACGCCGCATGCCTACCGCATCTTCCGCAGCCTGTTCGAGCCGGACGAAGCCGCCCTCCAGCAGCAGCGTGAGGAAGCGGCGGCCATCATCAAGTGGATCAATTTCAGCATCGTCGCGCTGGCGCAAACCGAACATCCGGATACCCAGTTCACGCTCGACTCGCTGCGCGCGCAGACGTATCCACACTGGTCAACCGATGATATGACCGGCGACTGGTACGTGCGGCTGAACGCGGGCGACGAGCTGGCTCCGTTTGCCCTGTTCGCGATGGCGAAAGCGATCCGCGCCTTTCCAGACGCCATCGCCCTGTATGCCGATGAAGATCAGCTTGATCAGGACTTTGCGCGGCGCAGTCCACAGTTCAAGCCCGACTATTCGCCTGAAGGCATGATCAGCCAGGACCTGTTTGAAGGGCTGTGCGCCTTTCGCTCTGATCTGCCCGTCGAGCCGACCGACCGCGCGCTTGGCTACCGGCTGGCAGAACTGCTTGAGCATGGCGGGCGCGCCGTCCATATCCCGCAGATTCTGGTGCACCGCCGCACGCCCGCTGCCAAACCCGAAGCCGCTTTCATCGCCGATCATCTGCGGCGCACCGGCATCGAAAACCCTCACGTCACGGTCAACGGCGGGATCGTCCGCGCGGGCTGGGAACCGAAACCGCGCACAGTCGGGATCATCATCCCCTCGCTGGACAAGCCGGATGTGATCAGCCGCTGTCTGAGCAGCCTGTTCCGGCTGACGGCGAATATCCGCTTTCATGTGATCATCGTCGATACGGGCAGCACGGATCCGCGCACGCAGGCGGTCTATGACCAGTACGCGGCTGACGAGCGTTTTCGTGTCGTGCGCTACCAGGGCGAGACGTTCAACTTTGGGCGCGCCTGCAATCAGGGAGCCGCCGCCAGCGACGCCGAACTGCTGCTTTTCCTCAACAACGATACTGAAATCCTGCACCCGGACTGGCTGGCGCGGATGGCGCAGTGGCTGGATCGCGACAAAGTCGGCGTGGTCGGCGCGAAGCTGCTCTATCCCAACGGGCGGCTTCAGCATGCAGGCGTGATCGTCGGGCTGAACGGCATGGCGTCTCACCTGTTCGGCGGCGAGCGCGAGCATATCTCCAGCATCTTCGGCACAGACGATGCCTACCGCAATTTCTCGGCAGTGACGGGGGCCTGCCTGCTGACCCGGCGCGATGTTTACGAGGCGGTCGGCGGCTGGGATGAACGCTATCCCCTCAATTACAGCGATGTGCAGTTCTGCCTGGATGCCATTCAGAAGGGTTACCGCGTGGTGTATACGCCGGATGCCCGCCTGATCCACCACGAGTCGATCTCACGCGGGTCGCGCGTGCCGAAAGTCGATTTCGAGATCGCTAACGAGCGATGGGCGGACATCCTGACGGCAGGCGATCCCTTCTACAATCCCAACCTGTCGTTCAGGACGACTTTCCCCAACCTGCGCCAGTCTCATGAAGACACGGCAGCCGCGGTCAACCGGTATGTGATGTCTCGCCTGCCCGCTGATCGCGACTATGTGATCGTGCCGGACGATCTGGTCTGAGGAGTCTCAGTCGGCAGGTTCCGCGCTCAGCAGATCGCCCGATCCGGCGGTGCTGTAGAGGCGATAGCGCGCATTTTCCCTGAAGGCGTTGAAAACGTCTTTTGAGACGGCGTGTTCACGTCTGCCGGTGCGGATCAGGTAGAGGGCGCGCCGCCCCGCCACCCGGAGCGTGCGCTGCACCGGCGCTTCGTCCACCTGCACACCGTCCCGCAGATCGAGCGTCAGCCGCAACCGCGCGCGGATCAGGATGCCGACTGTCATGGCGTTGGCGATGGTCAGCGCCACCCCGATCACGCTCAGGATGGGAGTCTCGTTTCGCTGACCCATAAACAGCAGCAGCGTCGCCAGCAGCGTGCCGGTGATCAGCACGACGATCCCGATCATCAGCGTCCGCCGCCAGCCGCGCTGGAGACGTGCGCGCTGACGGTCGCTCAGAGAGCCGCTGCGGTTGTACGCCAGGTCATCGGCGTCAAAGCCGAGCACCTGCGCCAGGTCAGGGGGTGTTACGGTCATCACATGTCCTTCGTGGTGTGCCGCGCCTATGATTCCGGCGGCGGTGGTGAGGTACGGGTGATCGTCGGCACTTGCAGCGAGATACGGAACAGACGGGCATCCGCGCCTGTGCTGTCAGTGTAGACGATATTGGGCGGCGCTGTGCGCGCGGTATACCACAGCGCCCGCAGCAGATCGCCGGTGATCCAGCGCGGCGCGCCGCTGAGCGCAACCTCGGCAAGGTCGATCCCGATCGCCGCCGTGTCCCATGACAGGATGGCGGTATCAAGGGCAGAATCCACCTGATGAACATTCATCCATGCGCCGGTCGGCTCGAACAGGATCGGCGCAGTGCTGACGGACTTGCACAGATCGACAACCTCGAAGAAATAGTCGCTGTTCCAGCCGCTGAACGAATCTGCCGTGTGGTTGATGCCGTTAACGTTGAGCTGAATTTCCTCATACACCGGCGACTCTGAGCTGGGAAGCTGAACATTCGCCAGCGCGCGGTAGGTGTAGAAGCGCTGCGTGACGGTCATCAGCTCGGCAAAGCGGCTGATGGCGTCGTCGGTGGCATAGTCGTAGAGCACCTGCGTCTCGTAAGAGCCGAGAAAATTCAGCCAGACGACGCGGTTATCGCCGTAGATGGTGCAGTAGGGAATATCGCCCAGCCGCTCGAAATCATCCTGCTCGCCGCCGACGATATCGGCGCGAAAGACGATCGACTCCGGATTGCGATCCCACACGACCAGCGCGCCGCCCGTCGTCCGCCCTGCGCCGTCGCTGGGCATCGGCGAATTAGCGCCGGGCTGGCAGGCGGCGAGGGCGATCAGCGCGATCAGCGCCGTGAGCGCCGGCATGCGTCGGGCAGTCCGCAGCAGAGTCGAACGCATCATCATCCCTCTGAATGAATGGACTTCACTGATCCGTATTATAGCCCTGAGGCGCAACTTGAAGAATGCAGCTTCGCCCACGGTGAAGGCGCTGACAGCAGGGCTTCGGTTCCATGCCGGCGCGCGGCGGGCTGGAACGAACTACAGAATCTGCGACAGGAACAACTGGGTGCGCGGATGCTGTGGATTGGTGAAGAAATGCTCTGGCGTCCCCTGCTCGACGATGCGTCCCTGATCGAAGAACAGAACGCGGTCGGCGACTTCACGCGCAAAGCCCATCTCGTGCGTCACGCAGACCATTGTCATGCCAGAACGCGCCAGTTCCTTCATCACGTCCAGCACTTCCTTGATCATCTCCGGGTCGAGCGCGGAAGTCGGCTCGTCAAAGAGCATGATCTTCGGCTCCATCGCCAGCGCACGGGCGATCGCCACGCGCTGCTGCTGCCCGCCGGAAAGCTGACCGGGATACTTGTCCGCCTGCTCCGGGATGCCGACGCGCGCCAGCAGTTCACGCGCCTTCGCTTCAGCCTTGTCCTTCGGCTGGCGGCGAACGTTGATCGGGGCCAGCGAGATGTTCTGGAGCACCGTCAGATGAGGAAAGAGGTTGAACTGCTGGAAGACCATGCCGATCTCGCGACGGATGGCGGCGATATTGCGCACATCATGGCTCAGCTCGATGTCATCGACGATGATCGTGCCTTCCTGATGTTCTTCAAGCCGGTTGATGCAGCGGATGAAAGTCGATTTGCCTGACCCCGACGGACCGATCACGACCACCACCTCCTGCGTGTAGATATCGACATTGATATCGCGCAGGACGTGAAACTCGCCGAACCATTTGTTGACATTGCGGCAGATGATGATCGGCTCGCGGGTCATCGGCGAACTGCCGGTCTGTGCCTCGGTCAGGGTCATCGGGGGTCGCTCCTTCTCGATATCAACTCTATCCTTCACAGGACGCGAATGCGCTCTCCGCCCACCCGCGCCCTGCCGCCGGGCAAAGCACAGGTGAGGCGGAGGGAAAATCTGCCGATCAGGCGATTGTGACTTCCTGGCACAGATAGACATCCTGGATCGTGCGCAGCAGCGCCGCGCCTTCGGCAAAGGGACGCTGGAATGCCTTGCGCCCGCTGATCAGCCCCATGCCGCCGGCGCGCTTGTTGATCACGGCGGTCATGATCGCTTCCTGCGTGTCGTTATCACCACTGGCCCCGCCGCTGTTGATCAGCCCGGCGCGCCCCATGTAACCATTCGCCACCTGATAGCGCGTCAGATCGATCGGGTGATCGCTGGTCAACTGCGTGTAGATGCGCTCATCGAGCTTGCCGTAGGACGACCCGCCCGTATTGAGCGCCTTGAAACCGCCGTTCACCGTCGGCAGCTTCTGCTTGACGATATCCGCCTGGATGGTCACGCCGAGATGATTCGCCTGTCCCGTCAGGTCAGCGGCGGTTTCGTAATTGGTTCCGTTGACCTTGAAGCCCGGATTGCGCGTATAGCACCAGAGCACCGTCGCCATGCCCAGTTCATGCGCCAGCGCGAAGGCTTCGGCAACTTCCACAAGCTGGCGCGTGCTTTCCTCGCTGCCGAAGTAGACCGTCGCGCCGACGGCGACCGCGCCCATATCCCACGCCTGCTGAACCTGCCCGAACATCACCTGATCAAACTTGTTGGGATAGGTGAGCAGTTCGTTGTGGTTGATTTTGACCATGAACGGAATCCTGTGCGCATACTTGCGCGCCACCGCGCCAAGCACGCCGAAGGTCGAGGCGACGGCGTTGCAGCCGCCCTCGATCGCCAGCCGGACGATATTCTCCGGGTCGAAGTACATCGGATTTTTGGCAAACGACGCGCCCGCCGAATGCTCGATGCCCTGATCGACCGGCAAAATCGACAGATAGCCTGTGCCGCCCAGCCGTCCATGATCGAACATCTGCTGAAGACTGCGCAGCACCTGCGGCGTCCGGTCACTCTGCGACCAGACCTTATCGACGAAATCCGGCGAGGGCAGATACAGATCATCCCTGCTGATCGTCTGGCAAACGTGGTTGAGCAGCGAATCGGCCTGATCGCCGAGCGCGTCGGCAATGCGGTCGATGGTATAGGTGCGGTCGTGACCCACAGCGATCGCCATGAGGTTTTTCCCTTCAACTCCGTGCCCCATCGGGCATAACAACTTTTGGGAGTATATCAATACAATTTTCCTGATGCCAGAACGTTATAATTGAAAGGTCACTATAGTCCGGGCTGAAGCCGCCGCCGTGAAAAACCATCTGACACACTGGGCAATCCGCGTTTATCAGTTCTGGGTCTGGCTGGTGGAACCGCCGCGACATATCACCGATCCTGAGATTCGCCGCCGATCCCGCCTGCTGGCGTCGCTGGTCCTCCCATTCACGCCGGCGCTCGTGATCGTCTGGACGTGGGACTGGGTGGGCGAGGCGTACCGCACCTTCGTGGTGATCGGCATCCTGACGTGCAGCGCAGCCTATGTTCTTGCGCGGCTGGGGCGATACTGGATCGCGGCAGTGCTGGGCGTCGGATTTCTGAGCATCAGCCCGTTCGTCCTGCTCTTCAGCCAGGGGGATTTTAGCGTCGCTGGCGTCACCTCATCGCTGATCTGGCTGCTGCCCGCCTTCATCGTCTCGTATCTGCTGCTCACGCTGCGGGGCGTCGCGCTCACCGCTGTGGCGGTCATTCTTGGCATCGTGAGCCTGGTGGTCACCCCCAGCCCGATCACGCTGGATTCGCTGGTCTACGTCAGTTTCGTACTGGCGGTCTGCCTGGTGCTGACGCTGATCGCAGCGCTGGCGCGAGACTATGATCTGCATGAAATCAAACGCCAGTCTGGCGCGCTCGCCGAGAGCGAAGCCCGCTACCGCGATCTGTTCAGCGCGTCGGTCGAAGGTATCGTCGTGCACAAAAATGGCGTCCTGCTGGATGCCAATCCGGCTTTTGAGGACATGGTCGGCATGCCGCTGTCCGAACTGATCGGGCGCAATGTGATCGACTTCATAGCGCCTGAGTTTCGGGCGCTGGCCCGGCAGAACCTGAATTCGGATGAGCGGTATGAAGTGAAAGGGATCGTCCGCGACGGGCGGCGCTTCTGGGTGGAAATCCAGGGGTCATATCGCCTGTATCGCGGTGAGCAGGTGCGCGTGGTCGCCGTGCGCGATATCAACGCCCGTAAAGAGTCCGAGATGCGCCAGCTTGAACTGACGATCGAGCGCGAGAAGGTCAACGTCCTTCAGCGGGTCATCAGCGACATGTCGCACGATCTCAAGACGCCGCTCTCGGTCCTCAAGACCAGCATTTACCTGATCCGCCGCCTGCGCGAGGATCCGCCGCGGCTGGAAAAGCAGATCGATGTCCTCGACTCGCAGATTTTGCACTTGCAGCACCTGCTCGATGACATGCTGAGCATGGCACGGCTGGACAAAGCCGATGTCAGCCATTACAGCTTCCGCTGGATGAATGCCAATCTGCTGCTGCGCGATCTGATCAGCGAGATGCAGGAAATGGCTGAAAAACGCCGGCAGACGCTCACCTTCGAGCAGAAACCCATCCCGCCCACCCTGCTCGACGAAACCGAGTTCAAGCGGATGATGCGCCATCTGATCCAGAACGCGATCAACTTCACGCCTGAAAGTGGGCAGATCGATGTCATCAGCCAGCACGAACAACCGGCAGACGCGCCGGAGCAGGCGCTCGGCGAGATCGTCATCGAAGTGCGTGATACCGGTCCCGGCATCAGCGCGCTGGAACTGCCGTACATCTTTGAGCGCTTCTACCGCGCAGACAGCGCCCGAACCACGGGCAAGGGCGGCACAGGGCTGGGCTTGTCGATCGCGCGCAAGGTCGCCGAGGCGCATGGCGGCACGATCAGCGTGGAGAGCGAGCCGGGCAAGGGCAGCATCTTCACCGTGCGCCTGCCAGTCAATAAAAAGATGGAAATTCGCGGCACAGCGCCTGTCTCCGCCGGAGAACCGCCCGCCGTTTAAACCTGCCACGTTTGTAATTCCGCTTCAAATGCGGACAATCATCGGCATCCTGCCTGCTCTGAGCGAGATGCTGCCTTGACTGCACAAATCCCCCCGCCGACCGTAAGCTACGGCGATCTGGCGCGCCTGTTTCTGCGCATGAGCGTGTTCGCCTTTGGCGGACCCGCTGCGCATATCGCCATGGGTGAAGATGAGATCGTGGCGCGCCGCCGCTGGATGACCCGTGAGGAATATCTGGACATCGTCGCGGCGACCAACCTGATCCCCGGCCCCAACTCGACCGAAGTGATGATCCACGTCGGCCACCGCACCAAAGGCATTCCCGGCGCGGTGTTCGCGGGCGTGTGCTTCATCACCCCTGCCATGCTGATCACCCTCGCGCTGACGATGCTCTACGTTGCCACCGGCGCGATCCCGGCGGCCAATGCTCTGCTGTGGGGCATTCAGCCGATCATCATCGCCATCATCGCCGTCGCTGCGTGGCGGCTGATCCCCACCGCGCTTCGGTCGCCGCTTCTGTGGGCGTTCTTCGGGATCGCGCTGCTGCTGCTGACCCTGACGAACATCCCTGAGGTGATCGTGATGGTTGGCGCAGGGCTGATCCATGCGCTGCTGGTCACACGGCGGCAGTGGAGCGCGAGCCTTTCGCTGATGCTGCCGCTGGCCCTGCCAGCGCTGCAAACGGCCGCCCCCGCTGTGCCGACAGCCGCTGACCTGTTCGGCTACTTCATCCGGATCGGTGCGGTTCTCTTCGGCAGCGGCTACGTCCTCGTCAGCTATATTCAGCAGGATCTCGTCAATACTTACGGCTGGCTGACGGCGCGCCAGCTTCTGGATACCGTCGCCATCGGGCAGTTCACGCCGGGCCCCGTGCTGACAACCGCCACATCGATCGGCTACATTCTGGCGGGCTTGCCCGGCGCTGTCGTCTCGACAGTGGGCATCTTTCTGCCCGCCTTCGTGCTGGTCATCCTGACGGCTCCGCTCATCCCGCGAATGCGGCGCAACGCTTTTTTTGCCGCTTTTCTGACGGGCATCAACGCCGCGGTGATCGGCGCGCTGGCAAGCGTGATCCTTCAGCTCCTCGGCACGGCGCTCGCCCCGCTCAACTCGGCCGCGCTGCCCGTCGCCGATGTCAGCGTGGTGGCGCTCGCGCTGATGGCTGCCGGCGTGATCGGCATGCTGCGTTTTCGGGTCAACGCGACCTGGCTGCTGCTCCTCGGCGCTTCAGTCGGCCTGTTGATCGGTCTGCTCGGCTGATCCTTCTGTGATCCGCCCCTCTTGACGCCGCCGCGAAAGCGTGTGAGCATGATAGTCACACGCCCTGATCCCTGCTTGCCCTGAAGGTAACGCCCGTGATGTTCAATGCGCCGCGTGCGCCGGAAATTCCTGATCATCTTGAAACGGAACGACTGCTGCTGCGAGCCATGCGCGCTGGCGACGGCGCGATGATCAACGCCGCCGTTCATGAGTCGTTCGATCAGCTCCATCGCTGGATGGCGTGGGCGCGCACCCGCCCCAGCCTCGGCGAGAGCGAAACGCATGCCCGCGAGAGCGCAGCACGCTGGCGTCTGCGCGAAGAGCTGAATTACGTCATCCTGCGCCGCGGCGATTACGCCTTTGTGGGAAGCTGCGGCTATCACACCATCGACTGGACAGTGCCGCGCCTGGAGATCGGTTACTGGCTGCACACAGCGATGCAGGGACAGGGTTACATGACCGAAGCCGTCCGCGAGATGACCGCCTTCGCTTTCGAGCGGCTGCACGCCGAAAGGCTGGAGATCCGCTGCGACGCGCGCAATCGCGCCAGCGCCGCCGTCGCCGAACGCGCCGGATACACGCTCGAAGCGGTCATGCGCCACCAGGCGCGCGATCATCACGGCGATCTGCGCGACACGCTGGTCTACTCAAGGATTCGGGGAGAATAGCCTCGCCTGAGGTTATTGATCGCGGCTGACGCGGCGCATCGGCAGATCGTCCTGCACCTGCGTATTGAGATCAACCAGTTCACCTTCGTTATCAACGCCGATGTCGCTCAGGCTGCGCTTGGGCTTTTCGGGTTCCTGCTGCTGGTCGAGCAGCATCGTCGCCAGCGCGCGGCTCAAGAGGCGTTCACGAATCTGCTTCTCCGCCCCTTTGGAGTCGAAAAGCAGGCTGATCCACTGGAACAGAACCGCCAGCCCAAAGCCGAGAAACGGCAGGAACGTGACGAGGAACGCGCCGCTCGCCTCATCGCCAAATGCGATCTGAAGCGGCTGGCTGCTGCCGATCACCACCAGGCTGACGATCAGGAAGATGATGAACATCAGCGTCGTCATCACGGCGAAGATCGTGCGCCCGGCAATTTTCTGGCGGCGCACATGCTCCTCGACCTGCTGACGAAGCTCCTCGCGATCCCGGTCACTCAGATGGAACATAGCCGCGCTTCCTCTCAGGTCAGCAATCACAGACGAGCTTTATGTATCACTATACCGTTTTTCCGCATCGATCAGCGAATATCGATGAAGGGAACGCTGGCCGCCTCAGCATGACGCAGCGGCACGCCCACCAGCCGCGTCTCATCGCGCACATCCAGCGCCAGCGTAGTGAACGACAGCAGCCGGTCTGCGAAAGGGTTGATGCGTGGAGAGACCTCGATCAGGTTGGTCAGCAGGGTGGCGCGCGTCGCCAGCAGCAGAATGCACGCCTCGACGAAACTCCAGCCCTCCGCCGAGTAGGGGCAAGACAGGATCGTCTGCGGCTTGAGCATGCGGCGCGGCGCATGCGCTTCACGATGTTTGCGGAAAAGAAGCTGCCACTCTTTTGAGGCGAGCTTGCGTTCGGCGTCGCTCACCACGGCGGCGGGCAGCGCTGCCAGCCGGTTGAGCAGGACGGCATGAATCTCGGCGGCGGTCCCAACGTGGACGTGCGCCTGACGAATGCCCGTCCGCCCGGCTTCATCTGCCTGCCGGGTGACC
>SZPD01000524.1 GCA_030263515.1 Anaerolineae bacterium CFX9
AGCATCACCGGACAGGTATTCTGCTACGGTTGGGCGGTTCACGAGGGCGTGTGTGTGTACGTCAACATGGCTGGCCCGCGCATGGGCGTCGAGGCGATCCGCGCGAAGCTGAGCAAAGGTGATATTGTCTCGGTTGTGCCGCTGGATGCGCCCGCTACCGAACTCACCGCCGGAGAGGGCAACTCCGGCATGTATCACCCGTATCTGCACTATCTGCCCGAAGCGCGATTTGCGTCGCTCATCCTGGTGCATGACCTAGCGGTCACGCCGAACTACGGTGGCAAGTCAACCACATTCATCTTCCGCACGAGCGATGCACAGGCGACCGCCAAGCTGAAATATCACGTCACGCAGCTCGTCAACATTCCGGTATTTGAGACGTGGTCGGCATATCTGTACGAAACAGGACAGCGGGCGATGCTCGTCCGAAAGGCACGCTCAGCGGGCGGGATCGATCTACTTTCGGTCGATCTGGATGTCGATGCGTGGACACGGCTGATCACGGGTGGTTTAGAACAGAAAATCATCGCACTGCCGTAAATGGACTATAATGGAATCAAAACAAGTGAGAGGGTCGGATCGATGACTGACCGAACGATTACACTGCGTTCTGAACTGGTCGAGCGCCTGGAAACACTGGCTGAACGGCAGGGACGGTCGCTGGATGAAGTTTTTGGCGAACTTCTCAATACCTATGCGCCGACACAGAGCGGTAATTGGGCGCTGGCGGTTGCGGAAGGGATGGAAGCGGCGGACATCGACTGGATCGATGACGAGGATGCGTCGGTCAACAGCCGCGCTCACTTCGAGCGGCATCTAAGCGAAAAGTTGAACTGCACATAGAACAGCCTTGGAGAAGAATGGCATGGAAGCCGTATTCGGTCTAATTGGGGTGATAATTGGTGCTGTTTTAACGGCAGTCGTTACATTTCTCACCACACAAGCAACCTTGGACTCGAGTCGGCGTAAAGCTCGACAAGACTATCTGACATCACGTATGGATATGTTGGCGAAAAGTCTTGCAGAGTATGAAGTCTGGTTATCTCGTGTTGGCGGGTATAACAGTCCTTCAGGAGACCGTAACGAAATATCAGAACATGCTCGCATTATCGGTGAGGCAATTGCAATATGTCTATCTGTCAACGACTTGCCTGGGAGAAATGACAAAAAACTTGCCGATCATGAATCCTTACCTGATGTGCCATACCAACCAAAAACGGGAATTCATGAAATTCACCGCCTGGCGTACATTGCCAATCGGAGATTAACGAGAAATTTCGTAACTCAGGAAACGCAAGGAGCTGGTGGTCAGAAAGAAATTGATACATGGGGACACTACCAGGATCGCAATCGTAGTGCGCTTGATCACGCTGTCAAACGATTGGCACAGCTCATCGAGGAAACACAGTCGAAAGGCTGAAAACCACAACCTGTATGATCGAACTCGGTTTCCGTGAATCCCTGGATACCGACTCCGAACTTCTCAATCGTCTGATGCCAGCGGAATACCTCGACCTGTTCAAATAACCGTCCGCTCTCACAACTCAACCGACCACCTGCCTCCGCTCAAACGGGGGCTTTTTGATTCCAGGAGGCAACTAGTGGCTAGGCTTCAGAGCAAGGAAATCATGGGCTACCTGCCCATCGAACCGAAACACCATGCGGCGATCCTGTCCCTCGTCGCGCCCGCCACGCCCACCGTGCGGCTGCTCGACCCGTTCGCGGGCGAAGGCGCATTTCTCGAAGCGGCGGCGAAAGCGTGGAATGTGACCACCTACGCCAACGAACTCGACGGAGAGCGAGCTGCGGCATGCATCGCTCGTTTCGGTGCGACACAG
>SZPD01000525.1 GCA_030263515.1 Anaerolineae bacterium CFX9
GTCCGGCGGAGGAGTAGGCGCATGAGTGACATCGACATGATGCCCGAACCACCGCCCATCGACTACGACGACTGGATGCCACCCCCGCCGGATGAAGCGTACTTTATGCCGGAGGATCCCTTCCCGGATGATCTGTTCAGCAGCGCACCGCCGCCGGACTACGACTATGTGCCGGTGGATGATCCCTGGATGCCGGAGGATGAGCGCTTTGTGCCGGAGGATGTCGGGCATCTGCCAGATGTCCCGCCTTTGTCGCAGGATGGGTTGCAGGGCTTTGAGCCGCCCGAACCGACGGATGAAGGCTGGGGCTGGCACGATGCGCGCCTGATTGGGGTCGAGCGTGACACTGACGATGGCACGCGCTATGAGATCGGCGCGATGGACGTGTATGCCAACGTGAATACGGGCGATCTGGGCGGAAGCTATCTGCCCGTCGCCTCGTTTGAAGATGTGGACGTAGCCGCCGCTTTCTACCACACCCTTCAGGAGCAGATACACGATCAGGGACTGCCGGCTTATCAGGTGCCGGAGTTCGCGGAAGCCCGCGCGGCTGAGATGAATCCCGAACCGGAGCAGTGGCGTGGGGCAAGTCCCGAAGAATACGCCGCCTATGAACACCTGCGCGATCTGGAGGATGGGGGCATCGGTGGGCGCGATGAGCCGCCCAACCATGCCGTTGATCCGCTGATGCAAACAGCGATTGAGTTAGGTGGGGTCGTAGTTGAGCCGGAAGTGGAAGCGCCCCAGATCGAAGATGGATCGGCATTTCAGACGTTGAACGCGATTGGCATTGAAGCCGAGGACTTCGACCCGACTAAAGACCCGCCGCCTTTCTATGATGCCGAGACGGGAACGGCGTACTGGATTGGGGTCTTCCAGCCTGACAAAGAAGACCGCGACAACTGCGTGACCTCCATCCTGTCATTGGGACGCAATTCTGAGACGGGCGAGATGGAGGCGCAGCTTGCGCCCTGTGTCCCCGGCGAATGGGACAAGGCGTATGCATCGGCAGAGTATCTGATTCAGGTGGCGCAGAAAGGCGGCATTGACCGCTGTTTTGATGCGGCTGAAGGCATGGCACTGGCAACCGACCAGCGCGAGCTGTGGGAGAACGAACGGGGGGTGGCGCTCGAACCGGACGCGGCAAAGGAGATTGCCGACTACACCCGCGATGCCTGGGAGGTGGAACTGTGAGCGATGTAAACGAGAACGAAGTGAAAACGCGCAGTTTCACTATCCGCCTCACGCCCGAAGATCAGGCGGCGCTGGCCGAATTGTGTGACCTGTACGGTCTGGATCGCCCCGGCAGTGTCCGTCGTGCGGTGCGCCAGGTGCTGGCGTGGAAGAAGAAGCTGGGCAAGTCCGGCTATTTCGTCCCGGCGGGCGAAAGCGAACCGCCGGAGTTTCTGATCCGGCTGGAGCGAAAGGACGCGCATGAGTGAGAACGAATATGTGCGTCACGTCGCCGATGATAGTTCGGTCTATGCCGTTGAAGTCGTCCCGCCGGAGTACGACGGCTACGGAGCGCAGTACGGCGTGGAACTCGTCCGTGCCTCAACAGACCGCTATGGGCTGGAACACGAGCAGCGGCTGCGCTTAGGCGAATATTCATCCTGGGGGTCTGCCGAAGAACACCAGCGCGAAGTTGAAACCGCGCTGGAACAAGATGGGCTGGACGGTTTAGGCGAGGATGCCCGGCGGTTGGCGCAGATGCCCTATCTGGATGGGCAGTATCTGGCGCTGGTTTTTCCAACCGATGGCTCGACGGGCAACTCCGCGAAAGTGCATCTGCTCTATCTCAGCGGCGAACAGGTGACGGCGGCGCTGGTTGCCGAT